>NZ_JBSGDT010000001.1:0-10923 GCF_053602515.1 Amycolatopsis sp. NPDC004368
TGCGCCGCGGCCGGGCCGGTGGACGTCCACCGGCTTTCGACCGCACTGCCTACAAACGCCGCAACGTCGTCGAACGTTGCTTCAACCGTCTCAAGCAGTTCCGTGCCATCGCGACCCGGTTCGACAAGACCGCCGCCTCCTACCGGAGCATGATCGATCTGGCCACACTGCTCATCTGGCTTTGAGGACAGGCCCTAGTGATCCGACCAAAAGCAGGCCGACCCCCTCGCAGCACGTAACCTTCGCTGCGAAGTCATTCGGCCGTGGCTGTGGTCAGATTATTAGCAATCGACACCGTGACCCCAGGTCAGGATCCGGTAGTGCAGCCCGGTCGACGACTCCAGCCACTCCCCGGTGGAGTCCGGCGGGCGCCCCACTTCAGGCGCGTACGTGTCGCCCTCGAAGTGCTCCTGGATCTCCGTGACCACGATCCGGTCCGCGAACGGCAGCGCCGCCCGGTACACGGCCTCGCCGCCCATCACCCACACGTCGCCGGTCACCGCGGCGAACGCCTGCTCCAGGTCGGGGAACGTCTCCACGCCGTCCTGCGGCGTGCGCGACAGCACCAGGTTGCGCCGCCCCGGCAGCGGCCGGAACCGCGGCGGCAGCGACTCCCACGTGCGCCGGCCCATGAGCACGGTCGCGCCCGCGGTCAGCTCGCGGAAGTGCTTCATGTCCTCGGGCAGGTGCCACGGCAGCTCGCCGTCACGGCCGATGACGCCGTTGGCCGACTGCGCCCACTCGACCCCGATCACACCGCCACCGGCGCCTTGATGCCCGGGTGCGGGTCGTAACCCTCCACCGCGATGTCGTCGTAGGTGTAGTCGAAGAGGCTGCCCGCCGGCTTGAGGCTGAGCGTCGGGAACTCCCGCGCCTCGCGTGCGAGCTGCGTGCGGACCTGGTCGACGTGGTTGTCGTAGATGTGGCAGTCGCCGCCGGTCCAGATGAAGTCGCCGACGCGCAGGCCGACCTGGTCGGCGATCATGTGCGTGAGCAGGGCGTAGCTCGCGATGTTGAACGGCACGCCCAGGAACAGGTCGGCGCTGCGCTGGTAGAGCTGGCACGAGAGCTCGCCGCCGGCGACGTAGAACTGGAAGAACGCGTGGCACGGCGGCAGCGCCATGCGCGGGATGTCGGCGACGTTCCACGCGGACACGATCATGCGCCGCGAGTCCGGGTTGTCACGCAGCGTGGTCAGCAGGTCGGCGAGCTGGTCGACGTGGCCGCCGTCCGGGGTCGGCCACGACCGCCACTGGACGCCGTAGACCGGGCCGAGCTCGCCTTCGGGTGAGGCCCACTCGTCCCAGATCGTGACGCCGTTGTCCTGCAGCCAGCGCACGTTGGAATCGCCGCGCAGGAACCACAGCAGTTCGTAGGCGATCGAGCGGAAGTGCACTTTTTTGGTCGTGACCAGCGGGAAGCCGTCGGCCAGCCGGTAGCGCAGCTGGTGCCCGAAGATCGACCGCGTGCCCGTGCCGGTGCGGTCCTGCTTGGCCGCGCCCGTGTCGAGCACGTGGCGGAGCAGGTCTTCGTACTGTGTGTCCGGCATACCCCGAGCCTAAGCTGCCTCGATTACGTCGCCACCGCGACGCACCGAACCGCGGGGCAGCCGGCGCCCGGCGAAGAATTCACGGCACGCGCGGTGCACGGCGAACATCAACGGGAACCCGATCAGGATCGACACGACCCCGATCACCGCGACGCCGCCGATGCCGAACACGGTGGTCTCGCCCGCGTCGGGCTTCGCGTACTCGATCACGGCGAGCACCAGCACGAGCAGGAAGAACACCCCGCCGACGAACGGCAGCACACCGCGCAGGAAGAAGTGGCGCAAGCTGGCGAACAGTGTCTTGCGGAAGACCCAGACGCACGCCAGCGCCGTCATCGTGTACTCGATCGCGATCGTGAGGCCGACGGCGTCGACGGAGTCCGAGAGCACGTTGTCGCTCCAGACCGCGAGCAGCACGTACAGCACGAGCGAGACGAGCCCGAACGTCCAGGTCGAGAACGACGGCGTCTGGTACTTCGGGTGCACGCGGCCGAAGATCTTGGGCAGTGCGCCGTGGCTCGCCATCGAGAGCGTGGTGCGCGCGGCGGGCATGATCGTCGCCTGGCTGGTCGCGGCGCCGCTGGTCAGCACGGAGATGATGAGCAGCACTCCCATTATCTTGCCGAGACCGGAGTCGCCGAACACCGCGCCGCCGAGGCCGGCCAGCACGTCTTCGGAGTTGGCCTCGTTGCCCAGGCCGATGCCATTCTCGGAGACCCCGGCGAACGCGAGCGCGGCGACCGTGACGAGCAGGTAGTTGAGCACGAGCAGCACCGTGGACAGCACGGCGGCGCGGCCGGGCGCGCGGCGCGGGTCGGCCGACTCCTCGTTCACCGAAAGCGAGCTCTCCCAGCCCCAGTAGATGAACACGGCCAGCAGCACCGCCGACACGGCCGTGCCGAGGCTGACGCCGTTGGGCCACAGCCAGCTCCACTGCGGGTGCGTCGCCTGCGGGCCGGCGCTGCCGCCGTACACCCGTACGAGGGCGACGACCGAGAAGATCACCAGCACGGCGAGCTCGATGCCCAGCAGGATCCACTGCGCTCGCGCGGACACCTCGATGCCGCGGTAGCACAGGTAACACAGCGCGAGCAGCCACGCGCAGCCGATGGCGGTGGTCACGGCGCTGTTGTCGGCGAGGCCGTCGGCGCCGATGAGCAGCAGCGTGTACTTGCCGGTGAGCGCCGACTGGCTGCTCATCACCAGCAGCTGCGCCACGGTGACCACCCAGCCGGTCATCCAGCCGGCACGGCTGCCGAACGCGCGCGTCGCCCAGGTGAAGTTGGTGCCGCAGTCGGGTTCGGCGGTGTTGAGCTCACGGAACGCGACGGCCACGAAGAGCACGGGGATGAACGACAGCAGGATGAACGCGGCGGCCTTGAAGCCGGTACCCGCGAGCACGATGAAGCCGAGCGTCGCGGCGATCGAGTAGGCCGGGGCCGTCGACGACATCCCGATCACCATCGCCGACACCATGCCCAGTGCCCCCGAACGGAGGCCTTTGGCCCGCACCGTCGGGGCGGGGTGCGCACCGAACGCGACGGCTTCCGTCATGACCGGTCCTCTCGTGTATCTCTCGCAACAGGGTCTCTGCCGGGCCGCTGTCGGGCTACGGTTGGGCCGCTATCGGGGCCTTCACGGCCGCCAGACGGTACCGGTTACCGGCCGATCCTCGGCAGCCCCTGTGCTCCGTCGCACATCACCCCCTCGGAAACATCACCGAAGTGGCGGCTTGACCACTGATTTCGCTGTCACATCCGGCCGGGCCGGGGAATCACGTGAATCCTGAAACATGCTCCTGTTTCGCCGCGAGGGCAGATACGCTGCGCGCTTAAGGAATCACATGCCGAAACACAGGGAGGGACGGCATGGGTGACGGATACCGTACGAAGGTCGAGGAGCAACGCACGCCGAAGGCGTTGGACGGCACCGACCGAACCTTGATCGCCTTGCTCCAGAACGATGGCCGCGCCTCGTTCACCGCGCTGGCCAAAGCCGTGGGGCTCTCGGAGGGCGCCGTGCGCCAACGCGTGCAACGCCTGCTTCGCGACGAAATGATGCAGATCGTGGCCGTGACGGCCCCCGAGAACGTCGACCTGACCCGCCAGGCCATGATCGGCATCACCGTAAGCGGCGACCCGCGCGAAGTCGCCAACCGCCTCTCCGACCTACCCGACGTCCACCAGGTCATCCTCTGCGCAGGCCGCTTCGACCTCCTGGCCGCCCTCATCTGCCGCGACGACGAACACCTGCTCGCCGTCCTGGGGGACCAGGTCCGCCCCATCCCCGGGGTGACCTCGACGGAACTGTTCGTATACCTGAAGCTCGCGAAGCAGAACTACGCCTGGGGCAACCTGACGGTGTGAGCTACGGGCCTCTTTTGCCGTTGTGACTGGGTGTCTGAGGGTGGGCTTGCGACTCGCCCGGCTCTTCCCACCGCTCTCCGCCGGACTCGGGTCTCGGGCTTTCTCTTCGGCCCCGGCCCTCCCTCACCCACCACACAGCCCCGCCAATCCACGAGCAGCGGTTCGTAGTCGTCTTCCTCGTCGAAAATGCCGAGCCGGCCACTGCAGGTGCGTTCACCGGAAAGCGCGTCGAGCCAGCCGAAGCACATCCGTTGTACGCCACATCCAGCTGCGTCACAGCCTTCGCACGCTGAGCTGCCTGGACGTCGTGCTCCCGGAGCAGCCGGCCGGATTGCCGTAGTGCCTTTACCTGTGCGTCGCGGATCCCTCGGGCAGGCGAAAGGCGCCCCGAACAAGTCGAGGTGCCTTTGCGGAAGGGGTCAGCCCAGCAGGAAATCGCGGACCGGGAGGGCCCGGTCGACCACGCGGACGTCGCCGAGCAGACCGTAGAAGCCCTGCTCGACCTTGCTGTCGTAGGCATATGCGCCGAGGAACCAGCCGCCGCCCGGGTTGGCCAGGCCGGTGGCGGGCGTCTTCGGGTTGCGCAGGAGCGGGCAGCCGTCGACGTACATCGTGGTGTGTTTGCCGTCGTTGACCACGGCCACGTGCCACCACTTGGCGAGCGGCAGTTCGTGGCCCCAGTTGGTGGAGATGCCGTTCTGGTTGAGCGGGAACACGGCCCACTGGAGCTCGGCACCGTCCGAAAGGGACAGTGTGGCGGCGGGCTCGCTCGGATCGTCGCCGGTCCTGCCGGCCATGCCGCCCGGGTTGGTGCGGCCGAAGATGCCGCACCAGCCGTGGTTGCCGTCGCGGAAGTCGGCGGGCAGCCGGATGAAGGCCTCGATGGTGTAGCCGTGCGGGAACGTCAACGCGTTCATCGGGGCCTTGTCCACGGTCTGCAGGTAGGCGCCGTGGGCGGGGTTCTTGCCGCCGTCGAAGCGGAGGCTGCCGCGCGAGGGCTGGCGTGGCGAGAACTCGGCGGAGTAGGTGAGGGCTTCCGGGCCGCTGCCGGGCAGGGTCAGGCGGCGCAGGTCGTTGCCCTGGCCGGTGAGGTCCTTGATGTCGGCGGAAACCGGCGCACCGGCCGTGCCACCTTCGAACCGCCAGTACGCGACGGTGCCCGGCACCAGCTCCTGCCGCGCGGGCCTGGCGGGCGGCACGGGGATCGGTGCGAAGCCGGAAAACCGCTGGTCGAAGTCGATTTCGAGGCTGAAGTAGTCGACGTCGGTGCTGCGCTCCACCTCGATGCGCTGCAGCTCGGTGAGGTTGCGCTGCGCTTCGAGCCACGGCGAGATCGTGCGGACGTCGATCACGCCGCGGGCCAGGTCGAACTGGTACAGGCGGATCATCGCGCTGCCACCGTAGTAGCGGTCCTGGTAGTTGGTGAGGTGCAGGTGCACGTCGTGGCCGGCGGCGTTCTGCTTCACCAGGCGGCTCGGGGGCCAGAAGTGGCCGTTGAGGGTGAGGAAGATCTGGTCGCTCTTGCTGACGAAGTCGTCCCACACCTGCTGGCCGAAGTCGGAGAGGAACGGCCGGTTCTGCTCGTCGGCGTCGACGAGCTCGTGGATCGTGAGGATCACCGGCGTGTGCGGGTGCTGCGCGAGCACCTGCCTCGCCCAGGCGAAGCCGGCCTCCGACGGCCGCCAGTCCATGGCGAGCACCAGCCACTCGCGGCCGGCGGCGTGGAAGACGTGGTAGGTGTTGTAGCCGTCCTTCGAGGCGCCGCGGAACGTCGGCGAGTTCTTCTGCCGCTGCGGCCCGAACGCGTCGAGGTACGGGGTGCGGCCGCGCTGGTCGTCGGTGGAGGCGTTGATGTCGTGGTTGCCGGCGAGCGTGCTGTAGGGGAAGCGCTGCCGGTCGAGCGCCTGGAACGAGCGGCTGATGCCCGCGAACTCGCCGGCTTGCCCGTTCTGGGTGAGGTCGCCGAGGTGGGCGAGGAAGACAACGTTGTCGGCGCGGTTGTCCAGCACGTACTTCAGCGACGCCTCCACGGGCGCGGCGTCCCTGCGGTCCTCGTCGAAGAGGTACTGCGTGTCGGGCATGACGACAACCGTGAACCGGGGGCTGTCGGCATCGGGCCCATGGCCCTTCCCGGCGAACTGGTCGGTTCGGCTCGGGCTTCGGCCGCCCTGGCGACGGCGGGGATCGCGGACACCGCAGCACCGGCACCGAGCAGCCCGGCACCGCGCAGGAAGGTCCGACGGGAGGAGTCAGTCACCCGCCGGAAGCTACGCAAACCTCCCGACACCCACGGCAACACCGCCCCGACGCACCGGTGAACACCACCTCTGCGCGGCGGGTGGTTGGGGCTGTCCGGCACGGTGAGTGGTGCGAACGGCCCCGTCGCGCCGGTTCGTGCGCGCGAACGGTCCTTTCGCGCCGGCTGCCACCCCCTCGCGCCGCGCCGCTCAGCGCGAACGGACCTCACCGCACTCGGCCCGCGGCACCAATCGCCCGCCGCGATCCAGACGGCGCAATCTGGCCACGCATGTCCGCCCGGCGAACGGTCCGACCGTGCCGGTTTGTCCACGCGCGCAGCCGCCTCGCACCGAAGGACCACACGAGCCGACACCTGGTGCCGCACCGCCCACGCGAACGGTCCCGCCGCGAACCTCGCAACAGAACCGACTCGCGCACGAACACCTGGCGGACGGATCCGACCGCGCCGCGTTCGTCCGCGCGTAGGGGCCCTCTCACGCCGGCCGCTCCACGAGCCCACCCCTCGTACCGCGCCGCGCAGGCGAACAGGTCCGCCCCAACCCTCCCAGCAGAAGCGACTCGCGCATGATCACCTCCCGAACCGTCCCACCGTGCCACGTGGCTTCGGGCGAGCAGCCCTCTCACGCCAGCTGGTCCATGAGCCGACCCCGCGTACCGCGCCGTCACGCGAACGGTCCCGCCGCGAACCTCGCAACAGAACCGACTCGCGCACGAACACCTGGCGGACGGATCCGACCGCGCCGCGTTCGTCCGCGCGTAGGGGCCCTCTCACGCCGGCCGCTCCACGAGCCCACCCCTCATACCGCGCCGCGCAGGCGAACAGTTCCGCCGCGCACGTCCCAGCAGAGGCACTCGCGCACGACCGCCTCGCGAACGGTCCGACCGCGCCGCGTTCGTCCACGCGCAGCCCTCTCCCACCGGCCGGTCCACGAGCCGACCCTCGTACCGCGCACGCCGGCGCGAACGGAGCCGCCGCAGTCGGCCCGCGGCAGTAATCGCCAAGCCACGGGCCTCACCGCACAACCGGGCCTCCGCGCGACCGCCCAGCGCACGGCCCGCCGCGTTCGTCCGCGCGGCAAGTCCCCGTCGCACCAAGCTGGCCCCATGCCGTCGGAGCGCCGCCGAGCGACCCCGTGCCGCACCGACGTGAGCTCCGGCCGGGTCAGGGCTTTCCGGCGGTGTCTGAACGCCGTCGTTCGGACGGGACCGGGTCGTCCCTGGGAAGGCGAAGCGGGACGACGAACCAGAGAACGCCGAACAGCAGGACGGTGAAGCCTCCCGCGCCGATGAGGGCCGCGATGCCGTAGACGACCTTCGCGATGAGGGCGACCGTCAAGGTCACCGACGCCGCGAGGCAGACGAAGCCGGCCAGGACGACACGGTTGCCGACGCGCAGGATCTCGTCACGGCGGCCCGTGCGGAACAGCAGGCGGTGCCAAGCCGCGGGCGCGGTGAGCAAGGCCGTGGCCGCGACCGCCAGCAGCACGGCCGTCAGGTGCAACCCCTTCTCGAACCCGTCGCCCAGCTCGAACCGGTTCGTGAACACCACCGCCAGCAGGAACCCGAACAGGATCTGCACCCCGGCCTGCGCCACACGCAGTTCCTGAAGCAGCTCCGAGACGTTGCGCTGCAGCTTCTGGTTGTGCGTCTCCCCGGTGTGCTCCACGTCGGTGCTGTCGATGAACTTGTCGGCTTCCTCCGACGGTGCACCGTCGGAGGAAGAGCGAGGGCCACCGGCAGACCCGGCCCCGCGGCGGAATTCGGCTCCTGCGAGGTAGGCGGAGGGCGGGTTGGTTCGGTCTTGCTCGTCGCGGTCAGTCATCGAGGGCTCCAGCGTCGGCTCGTGCCCAAACACTAAGCCCGACCCCGGCGGCTCGCCGCGCTCGCGGACCGGCCGGCCGGTCCGCGGACGATTCACCCGACACCGTTCACGACGGGGAAAACGCTCACACCTTTGGGTGGCGCCCATGGCGTCGCAGCCTGCGCGCTGACTAGAGAATGATCATGCGAATTGCCCCCACACTCCTTTCCGCTGCTCTTGTCGCCGGGCTCGCCGGCCTGTCCGGTCTGACCACCGCCACCCCCGCCACCGCCGACGCGGCGACACCGGTGCACTTCACCTCCGCACACGGCGCCTTCACCGGATACACCCCCGCTGCCCGCGCCGTGACCTACCGCACCGACCTCGTCCCAGGCGGTGCACAGGCCCACGTGTTCGGCACCTCGGCGCGCGCCACCGGCACCACCACCACGCTCCTGGTCACCGGCCTGCTGCCGAACCACCAGTACGGCGCCCACGCCCACGCGAACGCGTGCGGCCCCACCGGCGACGACGCCGGCCCTCACTTCCAGCACTCGCCGGACCCGGTGAAGCCGTCGGTGGACCCCGCCTACGCCAACCCGCGCAACGAGATCTGGCTCGACTTCACCACCGACCGCTTCGGTCGGGGTCACGCGGAGTCCACTGTGGACTGGACGTTCGGCTCACGACGCGCGCACTCCGTGGTGATCCACGAAACCCACACGCACACCGACCCCGGTCACGCCGGAACCGCGGGCGCCCGGCTGGCCTGCCTGGACGTCGAATTCTGACGCTAGAACCCCCAAGAGCGCTCCGGGACGATGCGGATGCGCACCGAGAACGAGGCGTCGAACGCGGCCGCGTCGGCGTATCCGATCCCGGTGTACGACCGCTCGTATTTCTCGAGGTACCCCGGGGCATCGGAGGGTTTGCCGTCGTCGACCTGTGCTCGGCCGTTGACGACGAGAATGCTGCCGCCGTGTTCGTCGCTGTTGAGGTGGAAGCTCACCTCCGGGCCTGCTGCGATGTGGCGGAGTTTGGCGGTGCCGGGCTGGCTGAACACCAGGATGTCGTCGCCGTCGAGGACGAACCACACCGGACGTGGTGCGGGACGCCCCTTCGGCGTGATGGTGGTCAGCCAGCCCACGGACTCGCCGGCGCGCTTGATCAGGTTCGGGTCGGGTGTGTACGTCATCTCGGTCTCCCCTCGGAAGTGGTGAGATCAAGAGAACCACAACGCACCGACAGTTTCCGCTAGCGCGAGGCGACCATCCGCGCATATCGGCTCCCTGCAAGCAAAAGAACGAGACCGGCGCCGAGAAATGCACCCACTCGGGCGAGCCCGTCGAGCGCCGCGAGGTCGAACAGAACGAGCTTCGCGACCGCAGCGGCAACCAGCACGAGCCCCACCACGCGAAGCGCGACGACAGCGATACCGCGGAGAAGCAGGGCGAGCGCGGCGACCGTCCAGGAGACGGTGATCAACGCGTGGCCCAGCAGGAAACCCGACCGTCCGGGAACGGCGAGCAGCGCGGCGCACAGAACGAGGCCGGCGGCGCCGTAGAGCGCCGCGAAGCCGCCCGGCAACCACGGCAAAAGCTTGGCGGGCTTGAGGATTTCGATGCGAACCGCCGCCCACGTCAACGCGAGCGCGGCACCCAGCATGAGAGCAGCGGCGACAAGCGCGGCCAACAGGTCCGTGGTCGGGTGCGGGCGCGGGACCACGAGGAGCGCCGGCGTGACGTCCTTGACGACCGCGACCAACCCGCCGATCACCGCGAAGACGAGCGCACCGCCTAGCACGAAACGGTTTTTCGTGTAGCCAGCGGCGAAGGCGAGCGCGACGGCTTCGCCGAGCAGCACTGCGCTGCCGTCGAATTCGGTGACAGTGGCTTGCAGCGCCGCGACGAGACCGGCCACGCCCGCGACATTCCCGGCTCGGCCGCGCACGAGCGGCCATGTCGTGACAAGGACAACGGCCGTACCGCCCGCCAAAAGTGCCGCTTGCGTCTTCGGAAGCACCACGGCGGCGACCAGAACCGGCAGCGGAGCAATGGCGAGCAACGAGAGCAGATACGGATTACTTTCCTTGCGTTGCAACAAGAACAGAGAGATCGCGGCACTCACGACACCGGTCGCGATGGCGACGGCGGTGTTCTGCGTGTGCAGCGCGGTACCGATCAACGACGCTGTCAAGGGCGCGACCGAGGAAGTAAGCGAAAGGGTCAACCAGGACCGTCGAACCTGGACAGGCACCGTCGCGATCTGGAGGATGAGCAAGAACGTCACGAGTTCAGGCGTGAAGCCCTGGGTGATCACGGGAGCGCACACGCCGCACGCGACGACAACGGAGCTGGCCAACAGAGGGGAATTCCACGTGACAGCAAGCAACAGCCCGCCGACCGCGGTCAGCAGGCCGATCGCGAGGCCCGCCGGGGTCGGCAGGAACTCGTACAGGGAGGTGGCGGCTATCGCGTCGAGGTAAAGGGTGGCGATCCCTGTCGCGGCAAGGGCGAACGCACCGGTGCGCGCGGCCGGCTTGCGGTGCAGCCACGCCCCCGCGCCGACGAGTGCCCCGCCGAGCGCCGCACCCACGAGCACGCGCGGCAACGGACCCAGCCACCCCCGCTGCACGGCAAGAACCAACAGCAGCACGACACCCAGCAACGTCACGGCCCCACCGATCCACGCGAGCACCCGCGACCCGGCGCCCTCCTTGCCGAGCCGCTCGCTCAGGGTGGGCGGCGGGGTGTAGGGCGGGAAAGGGTTGATCTGGGGGTAGTGCTGCTGCGGGTACGGCTGGGGTGAGGGCGGCATCGGGTAGGCGTAGGGCCCTGGGTAGGGCTGAAAGCCCGGGTTGTAGGGCGAGTGCGGTTGTTGGCCGGCGTGCGGGTTGGTTGGCTGTGGGACGGGCTGAGGCGTTTGGTTCAGTCCGGGCTGGGGTTGGT
>NZ_JBSGDT010000001.1:11019-54992 GCF_053602515.1 Amycolatopsis sp. NPDC004368
TTGTGTTGGACTGTCGGTGGCACCGTTTCGGGCGAGCCGGGCTGGGGTTGGTGTTGGACTGTCGGTGGCACCGTTTCGGGCGAGCCGGGCTGGGGTTGGTGTTGGACTGTCGGTGGCACCGTTTCGGGCGAGCCGGGCTGGGGTTGTGCCTGGTGCTGTGCGAGTTCCGACGACGCCTCACGTGAGCCGGGCTGAGGCTGGGCATGCGGCGAGGAGGCGTGTTGCGACGCGTCGCGTGAACCGGACTGGTGCTGTGACGGCTGCGAAACGGCATGTGCCGGCGCCTCGCCCGAGCCAGGCTGCAGCTGGCCTGCCTGAAGTGAGGCTTCGTGCGAGCCGGCATGGGGGCGGGCTGCCCCGACCTCAGGCGCCACCTCGACCGAGCTGACCTGCGGCTGGTTCTGCTGCGCAGGTTCGTCGGGAGATGCCGCCTGAGCGCTCGTCTGAACCTGTGCTTGCGGCAACGGCTGCGAGGCGGCTTCGAGCGGGGCCTGCTCCTTGGCCACGGCGGTCGGCTGCGACTCACTGGCTGCCACCGGGGGCACAGGCGGCTGCGGTAGCCCGGCAACCGGCCTGACTAGCGGGTTCACCGGCGCTTCCTGGGCAACCGGCGCCGCTGTCGCAGCGGTGGGCGTGCCGGCGGCGCGGAGTTCGGTGCCGACGGCGGCTAGGTGCCGGCCGAGCTCGTCGAAGGCGTCGGCGAGGCGGTGGAGCGTGGCGGCGTCCGTGGTCATGCGGTCAGGGTCGGGGATGGGTGGTGATGATCGGATCCGTAGCACTACTCAACCCCGGACACGGGACGGTTGCGATCACTCCGCGGCGATAACGAGGGAGTGTCGTGGACGATCAGGTGCTGGACGGCGTCGCCGAGCTGGCCGTGGTGCTCAAGCCGCACGAGTCGGGGGCAGCCGCCTTCCGGTGGGCCCACCACGAGCGGCTCGTGCGGGCATCGACGTGGATCGAGCAGCGGCGGGTGTTGCGGTCGTGGCTCGGGCTGTTCCGTGGCGCGGCGGGGAGTTTCGACGACCTCGAAACACGACCACGGTGAGCTGCTGCCCGAGAACGCACGCACGCAGCAGCGGTCGCGCGGCACGCACGGGAGGAGCAGGACCGAAAAACGAGGAGTGCGCAGGCCGAGATACCACCCGGACAACCGAGCGCCGGACCACCGTCGACCAAACGTCAGGCCTGGCGGAGGACCTCGTCCATCGTCGCCATGATCGAGATGGTTTCGTCGAGGGGCATCAAGGGGCTTTCGAGAGCGCCGGCGGCGAGGAGCCGGGCGACTTCGTCGGCCTGGTGGCGCAAGCCCCGGCCCGGGTCCGTGTGCGTGTGGCGGATGGGCGACCCACCGCGGGGGGTGAGGGTGAAGGACGAGGGCGCGTAGAAGGCGCCTTCGATGTCGAGGCGAGCGTCGGTGCCGACGATGGAGGCCGTGGTGGCCGAGGCGGCGCGGAGGGTGCAGTTGAGGACCGCGTGGGCGCCGGAGTTGTAGCCGAAGAGCATGGACGTCTGGGCGTCGACGCCGGTGAAGGCCGGGGAGACCATCGCGGTGACGCGAGACGGCGTGCCGAGGATCATCGACGCGAACGAGACCGGGTAGATGCCCAGGTCGAGCAGTGCGCCGCCGCCGAGGGACGGGGCGAAGAGGCGGAAGTCCGGGTCCTCGGCGAACCACTGGCCGTGGTCGGCGGAGACCGTGACGATGTCGCCGAGCTTCGGGAGCAGGGTCCGGACCTGGTGGATGTGCGGGAGGAAACGCGTCCACATCGCTTCCATGAGGAACAGGCCGCGTTCGCGGGCGACGGACACCAGCGAGCGGGCCTCGTCGGCGTTCATGGTGAACGGTTTCTCCACCAGCACCGGCTTGCCGGCCGACAGCGCGAGCATGGCGTTGTCGTGGTGCATGGGGTGCGGGGTGGCGACGTAGACGATGTCGACGTCCGGGTCCTCGGCCAGCGCCTGGTAGCTGCCGTGGCGGGTGGGGACGCCGTGGCGCTGGCCGAAAGCCTCCGCGGTCTCCTGGCTGCGCGAGCCGACGGCGGCGACCACGCCGGAATCGGTGAGCTTCAGGTCCTCGGCGAAGGAGCCGGCGATGCCGCCCGTGCCCATGATCCCCCAGCGCAGCATGCGTCCTCCACGTTTTCACCCGAAACTGTCGGACCCAACACTTACCATCGACCCCACAGAACGGAGGAGCCGCCATGACCACACTCGCCAACCGCCCGAAGACCGGGCTGCTCGTGATCGACGTGCAGAACGGCGTGGTCGACCACGCCCACGAACGCGACCAGGTCGTCGCCAACATCGGCGTGCTGGTCGACAAGGCGCGCGCCGCCGAGGTCGACGTGGTGTGGGTGCAGCACAACAGCGACGAGATGCCGCGTGACAGCGAGAAGTGGCAGTACGTGCCGGAGCTCGTCCGGCGGGACTCGGAAGCGTTGGTGCAGAAGGCCTACGGTGACTCGTTCGAGGACACCGACCTCGAGTCCGTGCTGGCCGAGCGCGGGATCGGGCGCCTGTTCGTCTCGGGCGCACAGACCGACGAGTGCATCCGCTCGACCCTCCACGGCGCCATCGCGCGCGGCTACGACGCCACCCTCGTCGGCGACGCGCACACCACCGAAGACCTCTCGGAGTACGGCGCGCCGACGCCAGACAAGGTCATCGCGCACACCAACCTGTACTGGAACTACCACACGGCGCCCGGGCGCAAGGCCGGGACCGTGACCACCGAGGAGGTCGACTTCACGGCCTGACCTGGGCGAACAACACCTCTGCCGACCAGGTCGGCGAGGTCCGCACCATCGACAACCGCAGCCAGCACGGCCGCTTCGGCGAGCCCGGCGCCCCGGCACAGCTCCAGCGCTGCCTCCGGGACACCCCGGGAACCGTGCCGAGCCGCCACCGGCACGACGTGGCCGGGCCGGATGAGGTCGGTCCGTGTGCTCGCCGGGTCCGCGAGGGTGCGGGCGGTGAGCGCGCGGTCGTGGGCGGAAATGCCGGTGGTGGTTCCTTCGGCGGCGTCCACGGAGACGGCGAAGGGTGGGCAGTCGGCGTCGTCCGCGGGAAGCAGTGGGATGTGCAGGGCGCGCAATCGTTCACGAGGGAGGGCGACGCAGGCGAACCCGCTCGTATGGCGGATGAGGAAGGCCATTGACGAGGTGGTGACCAGGTCGGCGGCGAGGACCAGGTGGTCGTCGAGCAGCACCGGTTCGCCGCGGCCGAACGCCGCGAACACCCCGAGGTCCAGTTCGGCGGTGATGCTCACAGGAAGTCCGTGATGGCGGCGAGGGTGTCCTCCGGGTATTCCAGGAGCATGGCGTGGCCGCCGCGGGGCAGCACGCGCAGCGATCCGTTGGGCAGCAACGACGCCATTTCCACCGACTGCGACACCGGCGTGAGCACGTCCTCGGCGCCGGCGAGCACGAGAGTTGGGGTGAGCGCCGTCGGCAAGGCGGACCGGGAGTCGTACACGCGCAGACCCGCGGCCTGCGCTTCGAAGCCCGCCAACGAGGTGGGGTACGGGTCGCTCGCGGCCAGTTTCGCCTGCGTGGCAAGGGTTTCGTGGTCCGTCAGCACCCGGGCGGTGAAGCCCCACGCCATGCCGATCACGCCGACGGCCAGCGGATCGGCGTCCGCGCGACGGAGGGCGAGGCCGGCGTCGAGCCAGGCGTGCTGGATCGGGGTGTAGGACGGGAAGCCGTTGAGCAGCACGGCTTTCGACAGCACGTCACCGTGGTGGATGAGCATCGACTGCACCACGGACGCACCGAGCGACCAGCCGACGGCCGAGACCGGGCCGAGGTCCAGGAACGAGATCAGCGCGGCCGCGTCGTCGGCCAGCGTGTCCACCGGGTAAGGGCCTGGGGGCACGGCGCTGCGGCCGGTGCCGCGGTTGTCGAACGTGATCACGGTGAACCGGCGGCTCAGCTCGGGCACGGCGCCCGCCCAGGCGCTCGAGTTGGCGCCGAGACCGACGATGAGCAGCAGCGGCGGGCCGGAACCCGCGGTGTCGTAGTGCAGGGATACGCCGTTCACGGTCGCTGTCGCCACGGGGCACCGTCCTCTCGCGGAACCACGAGCATCCGGCCGCACCCGGCGGCGGGACAACGGGAGGATGCCCACGCACCGCGCCGGTGCCGTGGACGAAACCACACGCACTGCGCCATCCAGCGGCTTTTGGTCGACGGGGCCGGACATCTGTGGTCAAGATGTCAACAGGCACCGAGGAGACGAGATGGACACCAACGGCGGTGTGACCACCACGGAACGGGACCTGGCCAGGTTGTTGCACCTGCTCGCCGACGAGACGGGCGCGACGCGCGAGTTCGACCGGCTCGGCGAGGACCTGGCGGGCGAGGGTGATGGGGAGCTCGTCGCCCTCACGCTGACCAGGGCCGCGCGCATCCGCGGGCTGCTCGTCGACCGCAAGCGGCGCGAGCGGGAGATGCAGGCACTGCTGGACACGGCGAGTGACTTGGCGTCGGTGCGCGAGGTAGACGCCGCGCTCGACGCGATCGTCGCCCGCGCGCGCCGGCTGCTCGGAACGGACGCGGCGTACATGGCGCTCGTCGACCCGGAGACCGGCGACGCGTACATGCGCGTCACGCTCGGCACGATCACCCGGCCCATCGAGTCGCTGCGGCAGCCGGCCGGGTACGGCGTCGGCGGCTGGGTCGCGCAGGAAGGCCGCCCGTTCGCCACCGCCAACTACCTGCGCGACGAGCGGATCCGGCGCAAGCACTCCGTGGCGTCCGCGGTGGCCGAGGACGGGATCGTGAGCATCCTCGGTGTGCCGATGCGGGTGGGTTCGGAAGTGATCGGTGTGTTGTTCGGAGCCAACCGGGATGAGCGAACATTCGCGCAGTCGGAGATAGATCTGCTCCATTCGCTGGCTGACCACGCAGCCATCGTGTTGGAAAACGCACGTCTGTTCGCGGCCACGAAAGCGACCGCCGAAGAGCTGACTGCCGCCAACGACCAGCTCGCGCGCCACAACAAGGCCCTCCAGCAAGCCGCGACGGCCCACCAACAGCTCATGGCGATGGTCCTGCGCCGCGCCGACCTGGGCGAGCTCGTGGCCGCCGTCGCCGCGACCCTCGACGGTGCGGTCCTCGCGGCCGAACCCGACGGCACGCCACTGGCGCAGGCGGGGCCCGCGGAGTTGCTGAATCGGCTGGGTGGCCTGCACGAGTTGCCGACCGATGAGGCCGGGTCTGATCGTCAGGTTCGAAACGCGCGAACGGTGGCGGCTGCCCGGACGCCTGCGCGGCGGTCCAGCGAGCTGGGGTGCGATCCGCACCTGGATCAACGCGGATCTCGCGCGGTCAACGGCTCCAGGGGCAACTCGGCCCAGCCCGAACTCCACCACGACGAACCAGACTCCCGGACCGGATCACAAGCAGGGCCACACGCATCTCCCCGCGCCGGCCATGCGCGCGGAACGACACGCGCCCAGGACGATTCAGCCCATCAGTCCGACACTCAGCACGACGAGCCGGAGCCCGGGCGTGCAAGGGATCTGGGACGCCGCACCTGGACGGTGCCCGTGCGGGCGGGAGCGGAGGTGTTCGGGCACCTCGTGTTCGCCGGGCGGGTCGAGCCGTTGGACACCGACAAGCGGATTCTCGAACGTTCGGCGCAGACGGCCGCGTTGTTGTTGCTCGTCGAACGGCAGATGTCCGCGGCCGAACAGCAGGTGCGGGGGCAGGTGGTGGAAGAGTTGCTCGCCGAACGTGAGCCGGATTGGGGGGCGTTGCGGAGGCGGGCGAAGGTGTCCGGCGTGATCGACTTCGCGGTGCCGCAGACGGTCCTGGTGGTGTCCGCCACCGGCGCCACGCGGCGTCGGCTGCTGCGGGCCGCCGCGGATTACGTGCGGGGGCACGGGGGCGTGGCGACCGAGCACGGTGGGCACGCGGTGCTGGTGCTCCCGTGTGCGGACGCGGCGGCCGCGGTCACGGCGGCGCGGCGGTACCTCGAGCGGGCGACCGGCGGCACGGTCACCGCGGGGGTCGCGGGGCCGGCGGCGACGGCGCCGGTCGTGCGGAGCCTGCACCGGGAAGCCGAGCGTTGCCACCGGTTGCTGATCGCGCTCGGAAGGGGCGGGACGGCGGCCAGCCTGGCCGACCTGGGTGTGCTGGGCCTGGTGCTCGACGGCGCCTCGCGCGACCACGTTCGCCGCCTCGTCGAGGACAACGCCGGTCCGATTCTGGCCTACGACACCGAACACGGCTCCCTGCTGGCCGAAACCCTCGACGGCTACTTCGCCGCCGGCGAAAACCCACGCGCGGCGGCCAGGCGGTTGCAGGTGCATGCCAACACGGTCTACCAACGGCTCGACCGCGTCGACCAGGTGCTCGGCCACCGCCGTTGGCGCGAGCCGGCGGGGGCGCTGACGTTGCGCATCGCACTACAGCTGCGTCGTGTCCTCGACCAGATCCCGGTGACGCCATGACGACCGAAGTGCTCACGCCAACCACGGCAGGCACACCAGCCGGAGGTCCCCGGCCACTGCCGCCGGCGCGAGCCGGCGACGCCGCCGATGTTGCCCATCGTGCAGCAGCCGCACCGGTCCTCCGCAGGATAGCGGCGATGCCATGGCCATAGGCGAAGCATTCACACCATCCACAGCAAACACGCCAGCCGAAGCTGTCGACCGCCGCCACCGGCGCGAGCCGGCAGGTGCACTGACGTCCATCGCACTGCAACTGCGGCAGGTCCCCAACCAGATTCCGGTGACGCCATGACAGCCGAAGCGCTCACACCGTCCGCAGTGGACACTCCGGCCGAGGTGCTCGCCCACCTCACGTTCCTGCTCGCCGAGGAGGCGTCCGCCGCGGAGTTCGAGCGGGTCGAGCGGCAGGTGCGGGCGCTGGCCGAGGGCGCGCGGAAAGCCCTGCTGCTGCGGGCGACCGAGGACGCGCGCACCGTGCGGGGCATCCTCGCGCGTCGTGCGCAGCGTGAGAGGGAAACCCAGGCCCTGTACGAAACCGCGCGTGATCTTACGTCGCTCACGGACGTGGATGAGGTGCTCAGCGCGATCGTCGACCGCGTTCGGCGGCTGCTGGCCACCGACTCGACCTACATCGCGCTCATCGACGACGACACGGGAGACGCCTACATGCGCGTCACGTCCGGCACGGTCACGGCGCCGATCCGGTCGGTGCGCCAGCGGCCGGGCTCGGGAGTGGGTGGGCGGGTGATCGCGACGGGACGTCCGTTCGCCACCACCAACTACCTCACCGACCCACGCATCCACCGCGAAACGCAGGTGGCGAGCGCCGTCGGCGAGGACGGGGTGGTGAGCATCGCCGGTGTGCCCATGAAGCTGGGGCAGCGGGTGATCGGGGCGTTGTTCGCGGCCGATCGGCATGAGCGAACATTCGATCAGCATGACATTGCGTTGCTCACCTCGCTGGCGCACCACGCGTCGGTGGTGATCGACAACGCACGGCTGTTCGGGCAGCTCGGCAGCACGACGGAGGAGCTGCGCGAAGCCCACGCCCAGCTGTCCGCGCAACGTCACGCCCTCGAACTCGCCGGCACCGCCCACGAGCTCCTCATGCCCCTCGCGCTCGCGGGCGCCGACCTCGGCGAGGTGGCCGACACGATGGCGCGGCTGCTCGACGGAACCGTCGCCCTCGAGACCGGCACGGACCGCGTCGCCGCCACGGCGCCCGGGGGGATCCCGGTCGAGGCCGTGTTCCGCACCGGCATCGTCGTCCCGCTGCGCGCCGGCGGCGAAACGCACGGACGGCTGTACTTCGGCCGCACCGAACCGCTGACCGAAACCGAACTCGGCACGCTCGAACGCGCAGCACAGACCGCCACGCTTTTGGTGCTTCTCGAACGACAGACGGCGACAGTCGAACAAGATCTCCGCCACGAGCTGGTGGAAGACTTGCTCGGCGAACGGGAACCCGACTGGGTCTCCGTGCACCGGCGGGCGAAAAGGTTCAGTGTCCTGACCGAGAACGAACCGCACGTGATCGTCGTGGTGTCGGGCGAGAGGCTCACCGCCGAATGCGCCGCGGCCCGGCGCGGCGGGCTCGCCAGCGAGGTCGACGGTCAGGTCGTGCTGATCCTCCCCGGGTGTGACGCCGGTGCCATCGCCCGGGCCGTCTCGGCGGAACTCGACACCGGCAGCCCCATCACCGCCGGGGCCGCAGGTCCGGCCCACGACCTCCCGACCCTGCGCACGATCCACCGCCAAGCCCAGCGCTGCCACCGGCTCCTGCTCGCCCTCGGCCGCTCAGGCACCGGCGCCGGGCTGGACGAACTGGGTGTCGTCGGCGTGGTCCTCGACAACGTCGGCCCCGAACAACTGCACCGCGTCGTCCGCCGCGCCCTCGGCCCGCTGCTCGACTACGACGCCGAACACCGCTCCGCGCTCCTGGCCACCGTCGAGTGCTACTTCGACCGCGGCCAGAGCCCACCCGCTGCGGCCCGCGCGCTCGGCGTCCACGTGAACACGCTCTACCAGCGCCTCGACCGCATCGACCACGTCCTCGACGGCGCCGGCTGGCGCGACCCCGAAAACACCCTTGACCTGCAGGTCGCCCTCCAGCTCTACCGGCTCATGCCGAGCCCCGCCGAGCCTGCTCGCGCAACACGAACTTCTGCACCTTCCCCGTCGACGTCTTCGGCAGCTCACCGAACACCACCGACTTCGGCGCCTTGAACCGCGCCAACCGCGCCCGCACGTGGGCCACGATCTCCTCTTCGGTCGCCGAGGCGCCCGCGTGCAACGTCACGTACGCCGCCGGCACCTCACCCCAGTGCTCGTGCGGCGCGGCGACCACCGCGACCTCCAGCACCGCCGGGTGGTCCGCGATCGCCTGCTCCACCTCGACGGACGCAATGTTCTCGCCACCGGAGATGATCACGTCCTTGCTGCGGTCGCGCAGTTCCACGTAACCGTCGGGATGCCGCACGCCCAGGTCGCCGGTGCGGAACCACCCGTCGGGCGCGGCCGCCCGCGTGGCCTCGGGATCCTTGAAGTAGCCGAGCATCACGTTGTTGCCGCGCAACGCGATCTCGCCCACTGTCACGCCGTCGGCGGGCACGTCCGCGCCCTCGGAGCCGATCACCCGCGCGACGCAGGAGATCATGTTCCCCACGCCCTGCCGCGCCTTCAGCCGGGCCTGCTCCGCCGCGTCGAGGTCGTTCCACTCCGGACGCCAGTCGCAGATCATCGCCGGGCCGAACGTTTCCGTGAGCCCGTACAGGTGCGTGACGTCGAACCCCAGCTCACCCATGCGCCGCAGGATCGCCGGTGACGGCGGTGCACCGCCGGTCGCCACGCGCACGGTCGACGCGACTGGTGTTGCTTCTTGTGCATAAGCCAACATCGACAACACCGTGGGTGCGCCGTTGAGGTGTGTCACGCCCTCTTCGCGGATCAAGCGCCACACCTCGGCCGGTGCCACCTTCGGCAGGCACACGTGCGTCGCCGCGGCCGCCGTGACGGCCCAGGGGAAACACCAGCCGTTGCAGTGGAACATCGGCAGTGTCCACAAATGCACAGAAGATGGTGACAATCCGACGTGCCCCACCATCGCCAACGCCTGCAGGTACGCGCCGCGGTGGTGGTACAACACGCCCTTCGGCCGGCCCGTGGTGCCGGACGTGTAGTTGATCGACAACACGGCCCGCTCGTCCTCGGGCACACGGGCAACCGGCGACGCCGCGGCCAGCAACGCCTCGTACTCGTCCCCGGCCCTGATCCGCCGCACCCCGCTGACCTCGGCCAACGCCGAGTCCACCAGCGAGTCGAACACCGGATCGTGCACCAGCACCGACGCCTCGGAATGTTCGAGGATGAACGCCACCTCACGCGCCGACAACCGTGTGTTCACCGCCACCAGCGGCACCCCCGCCCACGGCACACCGAAATGTGCCTCGAGCAACACGTGCGTGTTCGGCGCCAACACCGCCACCGGACGTCCACCCGCCAGCGGCACCAACGCCCCCGCCAGCCGGCGGCACCTCTCGTGCAGCTGGGCATACGTCCACCGCGACGCACCGTCGACCACCGCGACCCGGGACCCGTGCGCCGCGGCCGCTCGATCCAGATAGGACAGTGGCGTGAGCGGCTCGAACGACAGCTCCATCAGGCGACCCGCGCGCCGGAGACCAGGCCCGCGAACCGCACCACCTCGTCGGCCACCAGGTTCAGCTGTTGCACCACCCGCGGCTGGTCACAGGCGCCGTCGGCGAACTGCGTCTCCAGCGAGTTCACCACGGCGCCGTAGGGCGTGACCCAGCCACGCAGGGCGTGCACCACCGACCGCAGCGCGCCGAGCGTCGTCACGCCCGCCTGCCAGCCGTGCGCCGCCACGACGAGCCCGACGGCCCGGTCGGCCAGGTAGGACAACGCGTCCTCCCGCATGTCCTCCACGTAGTCCAGTGCGTTCTTGACCAGGCCCGACATCGACCCGTGGTAACCCGGCGACGCGATGATCACGCCGTCGGCCCGGCGCAGGTGCTCGACGAGCTCACGCGCCACCACGCCACCGTCACCTCCCGGCGCGTACATCGGCAGCTGGGCCAACGAAGCCCCGGCGAACGCGTGGGTGGTCGCGCCCAGCTCTTCCGCGTGCCGCAACGCCATCCGCAACGCCTGCTCACTCGACGACCCGGGACGCACGGTGCCCCCGAGCCCCACGACGTGCAGCTGTCCAGCCTGTTCCACGACCCACCACCCGTCACTCGTGCTGACTTGGCCTCCTCATCGTCAGCGCGACCCGGGCGCCGCGGCAATGGGAATCCGCACATGCCGCGGGCCCGGACCACGCACGAACTTCCGTTGTCGCACCCGCGCGACGCGCGTCACAGTCGAGCGCATGGTCATGGCACTGGAGAACAAGATCGCCGTCGTCACGGGCGGCGCGAGCGGCATCGGCCGGGCCACCGCGGTGCGCTTCGCGCGCGAGGGCGCACACGTGGTGATCGGCGACGTTCAAGACGCGAGCGAAACCGAACGTCTGGTCAAAGAAGTCGGCCGGAAAGCTGTGTTCGTTCGGACGGACACCACCAGCGAAGCCGACTGCGACGCCCTCGTCGCCGCGGCGGTGGCCGAGTTCGGCCGGGTCGACGTCGGCGTGGCGACCGCGGGGATCGCGACCGCGGCGGGCATGAGCAACGTCGAGACCCGCGCCCAGAACGGCGACGCGACACACGTGGTCAACCTGGCGACCGACGCGTTCCGGCGGGTGCTGGACGTGAACGTGCTGGGGGTGATGATGACCGATCGCGCACTCGCCCGGCAGATGCTCGCGCAAGGTGATGGCGGTTCGATCGTGAACATCGCGTCGAGCGCGGCGAAGATCCCCCTCGCCGGCGCGGCGCCGTACTGCACGTCGAAGGCCGGTGTCTGGATGCTCACCAAGGTCCTCGGCCTCGAGCTCGCAACCACCGGCATCCGCGTGAACGCCGTGGGCCCCGGCTACACGGCCACGCCGACGATCGCCGGCATCGAAGACAACGAGGCGGCCTTCTCCTCGGCCATGAGCATCACGCCGATGAACCGCCTCGGCACCCCCGAAGAGCAGGCGAACGCGGTGCTGTGGCTCGCGTCCGCCGAATCGTCGTTCGTCACCGGCCAGATGCTGCACCCGGCGGGCGGCCAGTTCACCGACTGAGGAATGGAGGTTCCCGCATGACAACGCTGGACATCGCAGGTTTCGGGCGGTTCGAGGTCGACCTCTGGGAGGCCGGCACCGGGTCGCCCCTGCTGTATCTGCACGGGTACGAGCGCCACCCCGGCGGCGCCGGTTTTCTGCAGCGGCTATCCGAATCCCGGCGCGTGCTCGCACCCGAGCTGCCCGGGTACGGGAAGTCGACCGGGTTCGAGCACTTCACCGACGTGCTCGACGTCGCCCTGTTCCACCGCGCACTCGTCGACGAGTGGGGGCTGGACCAGGTGGACGTCGTCGGGCATTCGCTCGGCGGGATGTTCGCGGCCGAACTCGCCGTGATCGCTCCCCACCTCGTGCGGCGGCTGGTGTTGGTGGATCCGTTCGGACTGTGGCTCGACGACCACCCGTCGCTCGACCCGTTCGGTGCGGCCGCCGACGTGAAGGCCGCCAAGTGGCACGCGGGCCCGCCGGAGCAGGAGCCGACGAACTTCGTGCCCGACCCCGAAGACCCCCACGCCGGGATCCTGTTCGCCGCACGCAACCTCGGCTCGGCCACGAAGTTCATGTGGCCCATCGCCGAACGCGGTCTGCGGCGCCGGCTCCCGCTGATCTCCGCGCCCACGCTCGTGGTCAACGGCGCGTCCGACGGACTCGTGACCACCGCGTACGCCGAGGAGTTCGCGCGGCTCGTGCCCGACGCCAAGGTCACCGTGATCGACGAGGCCGGGCACTACCCGATGGTCGAGCAGGAGGACGAGTTCGTGTCCGCGGTCACCGCTTTCCTGGATTCCTGAGAGGACGTCGAAAATGGGCAGGGTAGCAGGCAAAGTCGCACTGGTCACCGGCGGTGCCGCGGGCATCGGCCGCGAGACCGCGCAGACCCTCGCACGCGAGGGCGCGACCGTGGTGATCGCGGACATCAACGAGGACGGCGCCAAGCTCGTGGCCGAGGGCATCGGCGACGCGGCGAGCGCCGTGCGGTTCAACGCCACCGATCAGCAGTCCATCCAGGACATGGTCGCGACCGTGATCGAACGCCACGGCCGCGTGGACGTGATCCACAACAACGCCGCGCTGGTCGGTCCCGATGCGTGGTTCACCGACACCACGGTGATCGACACCGACATCGCGCTGTGGGATCGCGCGTTCGCCACCAACGTGCGCAGCATCTTCCTGACGTGCAAGTTCGCCCTGCCGCACATGGTCGAGGCCGGCCGCGGCGGGTCCATTGTGAACATGGCGTCGATCGGCGGCCTGCGGGGCAGCACGGGGCTCACGGCGTATGGCACCACGAAGGCCGCGGTCGTCGGGCTGACGCGGTACATCGCCGCGCAGCACGGGCGGCAGGGCATCCGCTGCAACGCGATCGCGCCCGGCGTGATCCAGACCCAGCAGCTGCTCGACGCCGTGCCCGACCTGCCGGAGAAATCGCTGGCCGGCACCGCGTCGCCCCGCGCCGGGCTGCCGTCGGACATCGCGAACATGGTGCTGTACCTGGCTTCCGACGAGTCGGCGTTCGTCAACGGCGAGACCTACCGCGTCGACGGCGGCTCCATGGCAGCGGGCTGAACCCCTCCACCTTCGAAAGGCAGGTACACACGTGAAGTTCCACTGGTTCGCGCAGCAGTACTACACCAAGCTCCCCGACGACTACGGCAGCACGGTCCACAGCTCGTGGGTCACCCCGCCGGCATCGGTGGCAGACCCGTCGCAGGTGCACGAGGATTACCACACCTACCTGCGGCTCATGCAGCAGGCGGACGGCCTCGGCTGGGACTCCCTGTTGTTGAACGAACACCACCAGACCTCACTCGCGATGACCCCCTCGCCCAACCTGATCGCCGCGATCCTGGCCGGGACCACGCAGAACTCCGCGATCGCGCTGTGCGGCAACTCGCTGGCGCTGTACAACCCGCCGGTGCGCGTCGCCGAAGAGATCGCGATGCTCGACACCCTCTCCGGCGGCCGGATCATCGCCGGCATGGTGTTCGGTACCCCGATGGACACCGCGTTCTCCTACGGGATCCCGCCCATCGAGCTGCGCGAGCGGTTCCACGAGGCCCGTGACCTCATCACGCGGGCCTGGAAGGCCGAGGAACCGTTCCCCTTCAACGGGAAGTACACGAAGCTGCGGTACGTGAACACGTGGCCGCGGCCGGTGCAGGACGAGATTCCCGTGTGGATCCCGGGCAGCGGCAGCGTGGAGACGTGGGACGTGGTGAACGCGTTCAACTACTGCTACGGCTACCTCTCCTTCAGCGGCAAGCAGAGCGCCGAGCCGATCGTGAAGGGCTTCTGGGACTACACCGAGCAGCAGGGCGCCGACACGAACCCGAACCGCATGGCATTCACGCAGATCATCTGCTGCGCCGACAGCGACGCCGAAGCCGAACGGCTCTACGGCGACGCCGTGAAGTACTTCTACCGGCAGAACCCCACGGCGCTGGAGTTCGCGACGCCGCCGGGCTACAACTCGTTGCCGTCGATCCGCGCCAACCTCACGCGGGCGCGCACGATGTCCAACGAGGAACGCATGAAGGCCCAGAACGGCGAACTGTCCTTCTGGGAGTACGACGAGCTGGGTTACATCATCGCCGGCACGCCCGAGCGCGTCGAACAGCGCGTGCGCGACCTCGTGACGGACCTGCGGATCGGGCAGCTCATCACGTGCATGCACGTGGGCAACCTGCCCGAAGAGGTCGCGGCGATGAACAACGAGCTCTTCGGCACCCAGGTGATCCCGAAGCTGCGAGACATCTGGGCCGGCCTCGAGGACCGCTGGACCCCGAAGGTCAGCCAGCAGCGGATCGCGGAACGCTTCCCCTCCGCGGTCACCGCGGGCTGAACGGCAGAAGGGGCTTCCCCGCGCGATGCGGGGAAGCCCCTTCGTCAGCTCGATACCTCAGGTCCGGGCCGGCAGCGTCGGTTCGAGCTGCCCGGCCGGGGCCTGGTGCACGCGGACCTCTTTGGACAGAAGGACCGGAATGATGGCGACGGCGAACAGGATCGCACCGACGATCCAGATCGTGTCGAGCTGGCCGCGGCCCGTCGCGGTGGTGTCGATCCACTTCCCGCTCTGGTCGGTGATCACCCAGCCGACCGCGACCTGCATGGCCGCCGACGCGCCGTTGAGCGTGCCGGTGACCTCCGGCCGTGCGATGCCGGCCCAGTAGCTGTTGACCGTGCCCCAGAACATCGGATCGCAGAGGAAGGCGAAGGCCCCGATGAAGAAGCCCCACAGGACCCAGGTGGAGTCGTGCAGCAGCACGCCCATCAGGAACCCGACCGCACCACAGGCCGGCCCGAGGACCAGCCACGGCCGCGTGCGGCCGCCGAAGAACCGGGACACCAGCGTTCCGTTGACGAGTCCGAAGAGGACCGGGACGATCGCGATGAGCGGGCTGACCCAGGCCACCGTGTCGGGGTTGACCTTGTCGAGGGTGATCAGGCCGTAGGGCAGCCACGGACCCGACAGCCAGGTCGGAGTCGTCGCCAGCGCAGTCGCGATGATCATCGTGAGGATGCTGCGGTTCTTGAGCGCTCGCAGCAGCTCGCGGAAGCTCAGCTTTTCGCGGACCTCGACCCCGCGGTGTTCGGCGTGGATGCGCGCGATCTCTTCGGGCGTGATCCCGCGCAGCTTCTCGGGTTTGTTGGCAGTGAACAGAACCAGCATCACCAGCGCCGGCACACCCAGCGCGGCCACGACGATGAACGCGTCGCGCCAGGACAGGTGGTTCGCCAGCGGCAGCGCGATCGCCGGCGCGAGCACACCGGCGATGAGGGTCGAGCTCATCCACGTCGACGTCGCCCTGGCGCCCAGCGCGCCCGGGAACCACACGGAAAGGAGCCGCTGCGACGGAGCCCAGGAGAACCCGAAGAAGACGCCGAAGATCAGGTTCCGCCACCACATCTCGTTGTAGGTGTGGACGAACGCCATCGTCGCCGAGAGCACCGTGACGCCGGCGATGCAGATGATGAGCATCTGCTTGGCGCCGATCCGGTCGGCGAGGATGCCGGCGAGCAGGAGCAGGGGGAAGTACCCCAGCAGGTAGCTCGCCGTGACGCTCGAGATCTGGCTCGGCGACAGGTGTAGGTCGGTGGACCAGAACGGGTTGAGCAAACTGAACTTCGCACTGTCCAACCAGACCACGAAGTTGACGATCAGGATGCTCGCGAGCATCAGCCCGCGTTTGCCCATGAAGAGCTTGGGGCGGGATACCGGTGCGGGGAACGACATGACAGACCCTCCGGACACAGGGGTGCGGATGCAGGTGGTGGATAGGGAGGCGAATCTGGTGCCTCAGCCGAAGTGCTCCCGACCGACTAGTCGGTTCGAGACAGCTTGCGCTCGGGTCCACTGTGTGTCAAGAACCACTTGGAAGGTTCTCGATTCAGGACAAAGTCCTTTTATGGCAAGGAGATTCTTGATCTTTCGGGATTCACCCGTGCGGCGCAACGGGCACTACCTGTTGGCCGGTTTCCTGGGTCTGCTGTGGTGCTACCGTTTTCGCCGTGCCCACAAAGGACTCCGGCACACTCTTGCGTCGCGACCCCGCGGTAGTCGAGCCACGGCAGGTCGCGTGCCGGCTCGGGGACAGGTCCTTTCAGCGATAATCCACTTAGGAGTTTGTTGTGCGAGTGGTCACGTGGCAGGCGATCGAAACGCTGTCGGTCGACGAGGTGTCCGCACCGGCGTGCGGACCGTCCGATGTGGTCTTGTCCGTCGGGGCGTGCGGGATCTGCGGGTCGGATGTGCATTCCTACACGGAGGGGGTGTGGATCGCACCGGGCGTGCCCCTGGGGCACGAGTACGCGGGGACCGTGACGGAGGTCGGGGCCGCGGTCTCCGGGTTGCGCGTCGGCGACCGCGTCGCGGTGAACCCGGCAGCGCCGTGCGGGGCTTGCCCGCGGTGCGCCGAGGGACGGCAGAACCTGTGCTCGGCCGGCTCGGGTCACTCCGGCGGGTTCGGGGATCAGGTACTGGTCCGCAACGCCGTGGTGGGTCGGCACTTGTTCGTGCTGCCGGAGGACTTTCCCTTGGAGGAAGCGGCTTTCCTGGAGCCCCTGTCGGTCGCGGTGCGCGCCGTGCGGCACGCCGCGCCGCCCTTGGACGAGCCGACCGTGGTGTTCGGGTTGGGAACCATCGGACAATGCGTGGTGCAAGTCCTTCTCGCGGACGGCGCTCGTGATGTGATCGTGGTGGACACTTCACCTCGCCGACTCGCGGCCGCCGTGTCCGCCGGCGCACACGAGGCACTGGATGCCTCGACGGATGACGTGCGCGCTTCGTTGTTCGCTTCCCGTGGGACGACTTCGTCGCCGTACCAACCTCGTTCGGGCGCGATCGGCGCGGTGTTCGAATGCTCCGGCGCGGCTGCGGTGCTGCCGCTGGCGTTCGAACTCGCCCGCGCGGCCGCGCCGATCGCCGCCGTCGCCCTCGCCGCACACTCGCTGAGTGTCCCGGTTGACGATCTGGTGCAGAAAGAACTCCGGCTGTTGGGCAGCTTCGCCTACACACCGCGTGATTGCCAGGAGGCATTCGACCTTCTGGTGTCCCGGCAGGTGGACGTCCAGCCGTTGATTTCGCACCGCTTCGCCCTCGCGGACATCACGGCGGCGTTCGAGGCACAGCGGGATACGGCGACGTCGATCAAGGTGGTGGTGACGCCCTGACTCGCGTGGTGCCGTAGCACCGTGGAGAGCCCCTCCTCGACGTGATCGACACCACAGGCGACAATGGAGACCGTGACCGCCACCTTGAGCAAGCCCGCCCTGCAGATCGGCCCCTACCAGGTCGATCCGCCGGTGGTGCTCGCGCCGATGGCGGGCATCACGAACGTCGCGTTCCGGCAGCTGTGCGCGGAGTACGGCGCGGGCATCTACGTGTGCGAGATGATCACCGCCCGCGCCGTCGTCGAGCGGCACCCCGGCACCATGCACATGATGACCTTCGGGGAGCACGAAAAGCCCAGGTCGATGCAGCTTTACGGTGTGGACCCGAAGACCATGGCCGAGGCCGTGCGGATCATCACCGGTGAGGGGCTCGCGGACCACATCGACTCGAACTTCGGGTGTCCCGTCGCGAAGGTGACGCGCAAGGGCGGCGGGGCGGCGCTGCCGTTCAAGCGGAAGCTGTTCGCTGACATCGTGCGCGAGTCGGCGAAGGCGGCGGCCGAGGCCGGGGTGCCGTTCACCGTGAAGTTCCGCGTGGGCATCGACGACGAGCACCGCACGTTCCTCGACGCCGGGCGCATCGCCGAGGCCGAGGGCGCCGCGGCGGTGAGCCTGCACGCCCGCACGGCCGCGCAGCGCTACTCCGGCCAGGCCGACTGGTCGAAGATCGCCGAGCTCAAGCAGGCCGTGACCAGCATCCCCGTGCTGGGCAACGGCGACATCTTCTCCGCCGCCGACGCCCTGCGCATGGTCGACGAGACCGGGTGCGACGGCGTGGTCGTCGGGCGCGGGTGCTTGGGTCGGCCCTGGCTGTTCGGCGAGCTCGAGGCGGCGTTCGCCGGGCGTGAGATCCCGGTCGGGCCGACCCTGGGCGAGGTCGCGGGTGTGCTGCGCCGCCACGCCGAGCTGCTGATCGCCCACGACGGCGAGACCAAGGCGCTGCGTGACCTGCGCAAGCACATGGCGTGGTACTTCATGAACTTCCCCGTCGGATCCGAGCTGCGCCGCGGGTTCGCGATGGTGTCGAGCCTCGGTGAGCTCGACGACCTCATCGCGCGCCTCGACTTCGACGCGCCATTCCCCGAGAACGCCGACGGCCCCCGCGGCCGCCAGGGCTCGCCCGGCAAGGTCACGCTGCCCCACGGCTGGCTCGACGACCCGGACGACGATTGCGTCCCCGAAACCGAGGACATGCACTCCGGCGGCTGAGGCTCACGCGAACCACGTGTCCAGCGCGAGCTCGAGCGACGCCCGGTCGCCGTCGGCCCACGCGACGATCCCGTCGGGGCGCACCAGCCACGGGCCGGTGTTGGTCGCTGTCAGAACTTCAACACGATCTGTCGCACAATCCACACCGGGTGTGAGAACGAGCAGCCCGCGCCCGGTGCGCAGGTGTTCGTGCAGCTGTGACCGGACGCCGTGTTCGTCGACGAGCTCGACGTCGGGTGAGTGCCGGCCGACCGCACCGCTCGCGCGGTAGGGCAGCTCGTAGCGTTGGTCCGCACCCGACAGAAGATCGCGGAAATACCGGTTCACCTCGGGGATGTCCATGAGCTCACCGACGATGTCGCGCAACGCGTCGACGTGCGGGCCGGGTGCCAGCAGCGCCGACTGCGCCCGGGTGTCGCGCAGCACCGCCTCCGCCGCGGGGTGGCGTTCGCGGGTGTACGTGTCGAGCAACGCCTCGGGCGCCCGGCCACGGATCACCGCGGCGAGCTGCCACCCCAGGTTCACGGCGTCGACCAGGCCCAGGTTCAGTCCTTGTCCACCGCTGGGCGAGTGCACGCGGGCGGCATCGCCGGCGAGCAGAACCCGGCCACGGCGGTAGGTGTCCGCCTGCCGAGCCTGGTCGCTGAAGTCCCGCGGCTCACGCAGTTCCTCGACGACGACGTCGGCGCCGGTCACGCGCCGGATCGCGCCGGCCAGCGTCGCCGGGGTCACCGGGGTCACCGGGGTCACCGGACCGTCGTGGCCGGCGGGTTCGGTGACGCCGGCGAGACTGCCACCAGGCTGGAACGTGCCGCCCGCGAACCGGCCGGACGCGGGCACCGCGCCCGCGAACCGAACCTCGCCCGCGATCGTCCGCAGCAAGGCCGGTGTTCCCAGAAAACCAAAACCCGTGAGTTTTCGAACGCTGCTGCGTCTGCCATCGCACCCCACCAGGTAGGAAGCGCACAACCGCTGTTCACCTTCGGACGTCTTCGCGACCACCGTAACTCGTTAAGGAGTCAAGGCGATGCCGATCGACGTGCCCGACGCCGTCCGAACCGCACTGGCGCTACTGGAAGCCGACGGGCTCGACAAGCTCACCGTCCGCCGGCTCGCCACCGAACTCGGCGTCAAGGCACCTGCCCTGTACTGGCACTTCAGCAGCAAACGCACCCTGCTCGACCACCTGGCCGACGCCGTCGTCGCGCCCGTTCTCGGCCGGCTGCCCCCGCGGGACACACCCTGGCTGCAGTGGCTGGAAACCGCGGGCTTCGCGCTGCACACCGCACTCCTCGGCCACCGCGACGGACCGCGCCTCGCGCTCGGTGCCGACCTCCGCGTGGCGCGATCACTCGGCGAGTTCGCCGAACGCACCGTCGATGTCCTCCACCAGGCGGGTTTCCCCCTGGCCGACGCGACGCGGGCCGCCGGGGTTTTCGTGCATTTCGTGCTGGGCCGGGCCGTGGAAGACCAGACGCGGCCCGAAGAAACCGGGGAGATCCCGTTTCCCCTGATGTCCCAAGGACTCCGGGACCGCCACGGCTCCACACCGGACGACGACTTCCGCTACGCCCTGGGTGTCGTGCTCGCCGGCCTGAACGCGACCCGCCCGGTGCCCGGGTGACAGCCGCGGCGACTACCCTCGGCGTGACCACCGACACGAACCTCCCGGAGGACGAGCGCGATGTCGCCGAACGCCGCTGATGCCGATGTGAACGCTCCTGTGGGCATCGACCCCAACCGGGCCTCCGTCGCGCGCGTGTACGACTACTTGCTGGGCGGCAGCGACAACTACGAAATCGATCGCAAAACCGGCGAGCAAATGGCCGCGGCCATGCCGGATGTGGTCGAGGTCGCCAAGGAAAACCGCGCGTTCCTCATTCGCGCCATGCGGTTCATCGCGAAGCAGACCGACGTCGTCCAGTTCCTCGACTGCGGTTCCGGCTTGCCCACGGCCGAAAACGTGCACCAGGTCGCGCAGCGCGTGAACCCGGAGTCGAAGGTCGTTTACGTCGACAACGACCCCGTGATCACCGCGCACGGCCGCGCGCTGCTCGAAGAAAACGAGCTCACGCGCTACGTCGAGGGCGACATCTTCAACCCAAGCTCCATCCTCGACAATGAGGTGGTGCGCACCCACCTCGACTGGACCCAGCCGATCGCACTTTCCCAGGTCGCGACGCTGCACCACCACAAGGGCGACCGCGGTGCGCCGGCCCAGGTGATGCGCGAGTACATCGAGGCGTTGCCGAGTGGTTCGTACGTGATCATTTCCCATCTCCTCGACCCGGAGTCCGAGGACACGGCCGTGATGCGCGAACTCGAACAGGCCGTCGCCCGCGGCTCCCTGGGCGGCGCGACCTGGCGCACCCGCGCGGAGATCCAGGAGCTGTTCGACGGGCTCGAGATGATCGAGCCGGGGATCTCCGAACTCGTGCACTGGTGGCCGGACGGCCCCCAGCTCAAGCCGATCACGGTCGCCCACCGGATCATCGCCGGCGGGATCGGGCGCAAGCCCTGACCTGCGGTTTCACCTGGTTGACCACAAGCTGTCCCCAAGTTGTCCACAGGTGGACAACCCAGACGAGCGAAAGGCCGCCCCGGAACACCGGGGCGGCCTTTGCCATCAGCTCAAGTGCAGGATCAGGCAGCAGCGCCGATCCGCACCGACTGCACCTTGCCGAAGCCCAGCGCGGCGAGGTCCTTGACGTCGTGCGTCACGACGAGGGACTTCCCGGTGAGGTTCGGGCCGGTGTAGAGCGTCAAGGTGCCGGTGACGAACTGGATCGAGCCGGTCTCCGAGATGCCGACGTCGACCTGGTCGCCGACGTTGCCGCTGATCCCCTGCGAACCCTTCGGCTCCGAGAAGTTCTTGCCCGAGTCGATGATCGCGCTGGCCCCCGCGACGGGCGGCTCGGCCGGGGCGTTGTCACCGATGTAGATGGACTGGACCTGGGCGAAGCCGGCGCCGAACGTGGCCGGGATGTTCTCGACGTCGTCCTTGACCACGGCGGCGTCGCCGGTCTTGCAGTCCGCGCCCGTCCACAGGGTCATCGTGCCGGTGACGAACTGGAAGGACCCGGTCGCCGGGATGCCGACGGTGATGCACTCGCCGGCAGTGCCGTTGATGCCCTGCGAGCCCTGCGGCTCCGAGAAGTTGATGCCCGAGTCGAGAATGCCGCTCGCACCCGGGGCGACGGGCGCCGCCGAGGCGATGCCGGCACCGCCGAGCACCGCGCCGGTCACGGCACCGAAGGCAGCGAGGGAAAGAACCGTCTTGCGCAGCATGGGATTCTCCAGAACCTGTCGGGCTTCCCGGCTCGGTGCCGGACACCCGCAAACACGGGAGCCATCCTGTGAACGGTTCACGAGCTTGATGTGACGGCTACCACACCCTCGCAGGAGTCCCTTGTGGACGCCGTGAAAATCCACTGTGGACAAACATGGTTCGGCCCCGTCGTTCCGCAGGGGAGCGACGGGGCCGTGGTGAGCCAGACTCAGTTCTCGAGCTGCTGCGGCTCGCCACCGACGGTGATCTTGCGCGGCTGGGCCTTCTCGGCGACCGGAATGCGCAGGGTGAGCACACCGTCGACGTACTCCGCGGCGACGCGGTCCGTGTCGAGGGTGTCGCCGAGCACGAGGCGGCGCGAAACCTTGCCGCGCGAACGCTCGGAAACCTGCACGCGGGCGTCCTCGCCGAAGGCGGCGGCGCGCTCGGCCTTCACGGTCAGCACGTTGCGCTCCACGCTCACGTCGATCGACTCGCGGGCGACGCCCGGCAGGTCGAACTGCACGACGTACTCGTCACCGGTGCGGTAGGCGTCCATCGGCATGGTGCGCGGCGAGCTGGCGGGCTGACCGGTGAAGAACCCCTGGGTGATGCGGTCGAACTGGGCGAACGGGTCGGTCCGGATCAACATCTGCGTTCCTCCTTCAGGTGGCCTCGATCAGCTCCTGAGCGGCTGACCGGACCTTACGAAGTTGACAACGACCCACTCAACTTAGTTGTTCCCGTTAGACGCAGATCACAGAAAGCCGGCCCGGCCCAGCCGTGTACCACGAGGGCGGCACGTGGACCGGCTACGACAACAGCCTGCTCGTCCGGGGTGACGACGCGGCCTACGTGAGCACCATGAAGTCCGCGGGTGCCGGTACGGCTTCGGCGACCTCGGCCCACCTCGTGGTGCAGGTGCCACGCGCAATGCGGACTCCGGTTCGTTCTCCTACTACGCCGGTCCCGTGACGGCCGCCGCCGCAGGCAAGTGCGTGAAGTGGGGTGGCGCTGTGGGCATCGCGAAGTACGACACCCCCGTGCTCACCCACTGAAGCTGACGCACCCGAAACGCCGGCCTGGTGACTCGCGAACACGAGTTGAGCGCAGGAGGCCGCGTGAAGCCGCTGCTCGGGGTCATCGACCTGCAGAACATCTTCGCCGACCCGGCGAGCGGCTGGTTCACGCCCGGCTTCGCGGAGATCCTGCCCCAGGTGCGCCGGCTGGTCGACGCCTTCGGGGCACGGGTGGCGTTCACGCGGTTCCTGGCGCCCGAGCAACCGGCCGGGGCTTGGGTGAGGTACTACGAACAGTGGCCGTTCGCGCTGCAACCACCGGATTCCCGGGCGTACGCGGTGGTCCCCGAGTTCCCTGTGCGATCCACAGTGGACGCTCACACCTTCGGCAAGTGGACGCCCGCGCTGGCGGAGCTGGTGGGTGACGGCCGCCTCGTCCTCGCGGGCGTCTCCACCGACTGCTGCGTGTTGTCCACCGCCCTGGCCGCCGCCGACGCGGGCACCCCGGTCACGGTCGTTTCCGACGCGTGCGCGGGGGTTTCGGCCGAAAGCCACGAGCAGACGCTGGCGATCCTGCGGCTGTACGGACCGCTGGTCGAGGTCAAGCCGACCGACGAGGTGCTGGCGAGCTGAAAGCCGGGCCTCCGGCGGGAATGGGAGCCGGAGGCCCAGCAGCTCAGCTCTCGGCGCGTTCCACCGCGATCCGTCGCACCCGGGCGCGCACGCCGAGCCAGCCCGCGACCAGTACCAGTGCCAGCACGGGGATGCTGTAGATCAGGATCCGGCCCGTCGTGCCGCCCCACCAGCTCATCGTGAGCACCAGCAACAGGAAAGCGAGGGTCACGTAGTTCGTGTACGGCGCGCCCGGCAGCCGATACGACGGCCGGGACATCTCGCCGCGCGCCGCCTTGCGGGTCATCGCGAGGTGGCAGATCACGATCATCGACCACATGCCGATGATGCCCAGCGCCGAGAACTCCAGCGCAACCTCGAACGCCTCACCGGGTACCACGAGGTTGAGCACCACGCCCAGCACGTACACCGCCGCGGTGAGCAGGACACCGCCGTAGGGCACGCCGCTCTTGCTCATGCGCGAGGTGAACTTCGGGGCCGAGCCGGCGACGGACAGCGAACGCAGGATGCGCCCGGTGGAGTACAAGCCGGAGTTCACACTGGACAGTGCCGCGGTGAGCACGATGACGTCCATGATGCCACCGGCGGCCGGGATGCCCAGCTTCGAGAAGAAGGTGACAAACGGGCTTTCGCCGCTCTTGTAGGCGGTCCACGGCAGCACCATCACCAGCAGCAGCACCGAGCCCACGTAGAAGATGCCGATGCGCCAGGCCACGGAGTTCACGGCCTTCGGGATGACCTTGCGCGGGTTGGCCGTCTCGCCGGCCGTGACCCCGACCATCTCGACGCCCGAGTAGGCGAACACCACACCCTGCAGGATCAGCAACGCGGGCAGCACGCCGGTCGGGAACAGGCCGCCGTTGCCGGAGATGAGGCTGGGGCCGGTCACCACGCCGTCGACCGGGTGGCGGGTCACGAGCACCACGATCGCCACGACCATGAACACCACGAGCGCCAGCACCTTGATCGCGGCGAACCAGAACTCCAGTTCCCCGAACAGCTTCACCGACACCATGTTCACCGCGAGGATCGCGAACAACGCGATGAGCGCCGGAATCCACTGCTGCAGGTCCGGCCAGAAGAACTGCGTGTACTTGGCCACCGCGGTCACGTCGGCGACACCCGCCGTGGCCCAGTTCAGGAAGTACATCCAGCCCGCGAAGAAGGCGGCCTTTTCGCCGAGGAATTCGCGCGAATAGGACACAAAGGACCCGGAAGACGGGCGGTGCATCACCAGTTCGCCCATCGCGCGAACGACGAAGAACGCGACGATCCCGGCCACCGCGTAGACGACGGCGAGCGCCGGGCCCGTGCTGTGCAGACGCGATCCCGCGCCGAGGAACAAGCCGGTCCCGATGGCACCGCCGATGGCGATCATCTGGACCTGACGGTTCTTCAGTCCTTTGTGGTACCCGGTTTCCTCGTGCCTGAACGCGGTTTCCGGCGGTTCGGCGACCGCGGTCCCATCCGTGGGCGACATGTGATTCCCCTGTTCTGACAACAAAGTTCGTGCCGTGACGCAGGGGTCGGCCGACCACTGTGTCGTGCGAGATCATGATGTGGCCCGACCACGGGGGCTCGCAACCGAAGCGGCGATAACTTAGGGATGATTTGAGCTGCGAACCTCAAGTGCTGATTAAATCCTGCCCGATAAAACCTGAACTCACGGACTCACGTGCCAGAAACCCTGAACCGCGTTTCAAGCCCAGCTGTCCGGCTGAGTGCCGTCGACGTCGGTGAAGCCGTACTCGCGCGCGAGCTCGGCCGAGCTCACCGATCGCTGGTTCCACCGCGCCCGCTGCGGATCCGTGGCCAGCGCCGCCACCGCGCGGCCCACGTACCGCGGCGATTCCGACCGGGCGAAGGGCGGTGGTGCCGTGGGCAGCCCGTCCGGCCGATCGGGTTCCAGTGCGACGCGCCAGTTTTCCTCGACGACGCCGTAGTTGTCGAGCATCATCTCCGACCGCAGCCACCCCGGCGTGACGGCGACGGCGGTGCCGCCGTGCGGCGCGAGCTCGTGGCCCTGCGAGAACGCGAGACGGTTCACCGAGGCTTTCGCCAGGTCGTAGAACACCGAGATGCGGTAGTTGTCCGCGTTGTACGCCTGCGTGCCGTCCGTGATTTCGACGAGCAGGCCACCCGGCCGTTCGACCAGCAGCGGCAGCAGGAAGTGCGACGTGACGAGGTGGGTTTCCACACCGAGGCGCAGGATCCGCAGGCCGGCGTCGAGGTCGTGGCGCCAGATCGGCTTGTGCCACTCGGCGGGGCCGCCCTTGAGCTTTTCGGCGCCCCAGATGTCGTTGACCAGCACGTCGAGCCGGCCGTGGTCGCGGCGCACGCGCTCGGCCAGCACCCGCACCTGCTCGTGGTCGAGGTGGTCGACCTGCACCGGCACGCCCGTGCCGCCGAGGCTGGTGACGAGTGCGGCCGTCTCCTCGATCGTCTCCGGGCGGTCGTAGTCGGAGTGCCCGTCGCGTTCGGCGCTGCTGCGGCCGGTGCAGATCACCGTCGCGCCGGCCTCGCCGAGGGCCGCCGCGATGCCGCGACCGGCGCCGCGCGTGGCACCGGCCACGAGAGCGACGTGGTTCCGCAAACCGGCCATCACCGACGAGTGTGACACGGTCAGCGCGCCAGCGCGTCCCGGATGGTGTCGGCCAGCAGGCGGGTGCACCCCGGCGCACCGGGGTTGACCAGCAGGTCCACGTCGTCGTACTCCGCCAGCAGCGCGGGCAGCTCCGACGGAGGAAGCGGGCTCCAGCCGGCCGCGCGCACGCGGGTGCGGTGCGCGGGCGCGGAGGTCACGAGCACGCACGGAATGTCGTCCGGGGACGGCGCGACGATCGGTTCCTGGTCGGCGTCGAGGGCGACCGACAGGGTCGTCGTGCGCAGCACCGCGGCGAGCTGCTCGAACCCGGCCTCGCCTCGCGCGGCCAGCCGCAGCGTCGCGTCGAGGGGGTCGGTCGGCGAGTCCGGGCCCGACGGTTCATACGCCGGGTTCGGTTCGAACTCCCCAACACCGCCGTCCTCACGAGCCAGCCAGCCGCCGACGATCGCGGGCAGCGGCGGCGCCTCGACCTCGGCACCGTCCTCAGTGGACGCCGGGGTCCAGGCGGGATCGACGAGCAGCACCCACTGGTCATTCGCCGTCACCGGTATCTCCTTCACTGTCCTTTTCGGCCGGCGGGAACCCCATCGACTCGAGGAAGGCGTCTTCCGCGTCGCTCAGCTCCGCCAGCAGCGCGTCCTGGCGCTCACCCTGTTCCTTCATCCGCGCGGCGTACTCCCGGATGTGCTGCAGCGTGCGCCAGCGGTCCAGCCACGCCAGGTTCACGACGTTGAAGCGCCGCATCACCCACACCGCGTCGCGGGTCCGCGCCAGCCGCTCGTCGAAGCCGGCCGGTGATCCAGTCCAGCCGTCGAGCGCGCCGCGCACGGCTTCTCGCAGCACGTCCGGCCTCAGCTTCTCCGCCGCGAACGTGCGGATCGCCGTGACCAGGCGGTGAGCATAACCCTCGCCGTCGGCGCGGCCCGGCATGCGACGCACCTCGTCGCGCACCAGCGAACGTCCGCCCGGCAGGGTGAGTGCCGCGTCGAGGGAGCCGTGGCGGTCGAGCACCTCGACGGCGTCGGCCACCTGGCCCAGGTCGGCGCCCTGGCGGACATCGGTCGCGAGGTCGAGCAGCAGCTCGGTGGCCGGGCCGGGCTTGGCGAGCACCGTGTCGGCCACACCGTGCAGCTGCAGCAGGGTGAACTCCTCGGCCAGGTCCACGGCCCGCGCCGTGTCGGCCGGCGACAACGCCGGCGGCGGGGGTTCGGCCGGCAGGGAGAACGTTGCCACGGAACCGGTCCCCGGCCCCTCGACCACCAGGTCCGCCGCCGAGTGAGGCGTGGTCCCGCGCGGAGTCAGCTCCAGCAACGCGGCCTGCAGCCGGGCGACGAGGTCGGCCCGCACGTCCGCGGGCCCGCTCACCTCGACCCGCGGCGCGGACAGCCCGTCGCCGGCCCGCTCCACGGTGAACTCCGCGACCCACCGCGCGACATCGGCCGGCATGCCGGGTTCGGCGAGGGACAGCGGCGCGGGCAGCGGCATCTCGGACGCCGGTCCGCGGGTGAACCGCATCGGCCGCACGACGCCGCCGTGAGCCCAGGACCCCTTGCCGGTGACCGTGAACAACGCCCGCGCCTCGGCCGGGAGCTCCACGTGCTGCCACCCGGTCGCCGGGTCCTGCCTGCGGTCCATCACGGCCCGGACGTTCTTCGTGATCGTCCGCGACGCCGCCGCCAGCTCCAGCGCGGCGGTCCAGACGACGTCCGGCCGCTCGTGCCGGTCGACGTCGGCGGCCATCGTGGTCAGGTCGAGTGTCGTCGAACCGTGCTTGACCGCGGTGCGGACGTCGGTGATCACCTTGGTCAGCAGCTTGAGCGTGCCCGGCCGGTCGTCGAGCCGGATCGGCCCGCGTGACACCGGGCTCATCGGCTTGTACCACCAGTCCAGTTCGGCCGCGCGGACCAGCTCGGCGACCACGCGCCGGTTCTCCTGCGCGGACGGCTTGCCGCCGAGCGTCGTCCAGTGACCACCGGAGACGATGGTGGAGACGCCGGGCCACTCGCCGGGCAACCCCAGCAGCTGCCAGGTGGATCGGCCGCTGCGGCGCGGGTTCCCGGCGTCGACCGGGTCCAGGAAGCCCACCGGTTCGGTGGCCATGTGCACCGGCAGGTCGATGCCGCCGTCCCGCAGCTGTCGCGTGAAGTCGTGGCCGAGTCCGCCGCGGTCGAGGTGCGCGCCGGCTTCGCACACGAACAACGTCATCGACTCAAGCTGCCGGTTCGCCGCCTGGCGGAACTCGGCACTCGCCGTGACGATCCGGGCGAGGGTCGGGCCGTCGACGGTGATCGGGGTACGCCGCCGGGGGCCGATGCCGAACGCCCGCTCACCGAGGATGGTGAGCTGCGCCCGGGCCGGTGAGCCGTGCGTGTCGACGAAAAACGACTCCTGTCCGGCGAACGGCGCACTGGTGAGCACATAGGACTTCTTGAGTTCGCGCTGGCCGAGCTTCCAGTGCATCTCGCTCAGCGACGCGAGCTGGGTGCCGTTGACGCTCTGGTCGAACACCGCTGTCTTCGCGAGGCCCGCCGGGGTCAGGAACGGATCCTGGCGCACATCGCGGGCGTCGGTCGTGTAGTGCACGCCGATGGTGCGGCCCTCGTGCGTCCACGGTCGCGAGACGACGGCGTCGGCGGAGAACTCGTAGACCTTGCCGGTGCCGTCCAGGCCGGTGAACACCTGGCGCGGAGTCTCGGCCTGGCGGGAGAATTCGACTTCCGGCCCGCCTTCGGGCCGGAACGACACCGTCACCGCGTCCGCCGGTCCTTCGCCCGTGAGGACCTTCACCGACACGCGGGCGAGTACGTCCTGGTGCGACTCCCCCAGCGCCCGGCTCAGGTCGGCGGCCAGGCTCTTCGCCACTTCGCGCGCCTGCGCCCGGCCGTCAGGTCCGCGGCCGGTGACCTCGATGGGCGCGGGCTGTCCGGTGGTGCCGGCGAGGGCCTTGGCCAGCGCTTCGGTGCCCTTTTCCCGCGGCGTGGGCTCGTCGGAGAAGGTCACCACGCCGGAGTTGTCCGGGCTGATCAGCGTCGCCGCGTGCTGCACCTCGCCGAGGACGTGGTGCTCGCGGCCGGACTCGATGTCCAGCAGGGCCCGCGCCGACGGTGGCAACGCGACGTCGTGCAGGCCGCCCTGGTGGGTGTGCTGGTCGGTGACCGTGCGCACCAGCGGCGCGAGGTCGGGGTCAGCCGCTAGGAACGACAGCGCCGCGTGCCACACGAGGTCCGGGTCCGGGTGGCGGCGCACGGCCGGCTCGACCGCGGTGAGGTGGAGGTCGCCGTCGCGGTTGTACAGGTCGCGGACCAGGGACTGGACCACCCGCTTGGTGAGCTCGAACGTCTCCGCACGGCCGAAGTCCTCAGTGGACTCCCGCGCGGGCGGCGGCTTGAGCCAGCTCGCGTCGCTGTTCATCACCACGTCGGCCATGCCGGGCAGCTGGAACGCCGATGGTAGGCCGATCCGGCGGGCCGTCTCGGTGAGCGACCCGGGACCCGTGCGGTGCATGATCGAGTTGCGGTGCACCCGGCCCATCTTCGACGCGAAGAACGTCTGGGACATGCCGTACGCCTCGGCCGGCATCAGGTTCCGCTGCGTCTTGCCGTAGTTGTCCCGCAGCACACCGAGGTGGACGCGAGCGAACGGGTGCCCCTTCGACATCGCGAACGCCGAGTTCGCGACGTTCATGCCGATGCGGTGCGTCGCGTAACCCTCCCGCGAATACGCGGCGTCGACGAGGTCATCGGTGTTGCGCACCTCGTTGTCGCCGTCGGTGTACAGGCCGCCGAAGCGGTTCATCAGCTCCATGCGGAGGATGTCACTCGCCGCCGCGTAGCCCGGTCCGGTCTGCTTCGCGGCCTCGGCGAGGTAGAACTCCTGCAGCAGCATCGGATTTTCGCTGGTGAACACCTCGTCGACGGAGACCAGGTGCACGTTGTTCGCCCGCGCCCAGGCGACGAAGTCCCGCACGTCCGCGAGCGGATCGGGCCCCTCGGCCGGCGGGACCGTGGTGAGGGCGAGTTCGGTCTGCCTGCGGGGCACGTCGGTCCAGAGCACCGAAACCACTCGGTCACCCAGCGCACGGGCGGCCCCGCCGAAGTTCTCGCGGAACTGGTGCATCGTGCCGGCGTCGCGCAGCGGGCCGCCGAGCCAAATGGCGTGCATGAGCAGCGGCGTTTCGGTGACCTTCGGCAGGGCCTCGACGTCGCCGGGCGCCCAAGCGGTGAGCCGGTCGTCCTCGCGGGTGTGCTGGATGGTCCAGTCCACGATGTCAGGCAGATCCGCCGGGCCGACCGGGCCGGGGGTTCCCCGTCGGAGGTCGAGCGTTTCGATCAGCGCGATGCCCTGCCCCGCGGTCAGCTGCGAAAAGTCGTGGCCCCGCAGGAAATCGGGCGGCTCGGGTGCTTGGTAGAGGCCGAACAGGTCCGGGCCGAGCAGCGGCGCCCGCTCCGGCGAGGGCGCGCGGTGCTCGGCCGCGGCACGCAGGTCGGCCTCAAGCTCGGCCGGGGATTCGTAGGCCGGCGCGGGCTGCTGAGGCGGGGCCACCACGTTCAGGTACTGGGACGCGACCGCCGCGACGACCGCGGGTGTTTCGTGCATTCCGAGCAGCTGCTGCACGTAGTCGTCGCCATGGCCGCCGGACACGGCCTTGGCCACTTCGGAAGCCAGCCAGAGCGTGGCCGCGCGGTCGGTGAGCGGCACCAGGTCGTCGGTCTCGCCGACCTGGGCGTAGCGCCAGCCGTCGAGCAACGCCTCGGTGAGCTCGGCGACCACGGCGTCGGTGTCGGTGGGTGCGCCGAGGGTTTCCCAGTGCCCCCCGTCGGTCACGGTGGTGCCGGCGTCGACGCGCACAGGGCCCGTGGCAGTGTGGACGGGCTGCCCGAGGGCGGCCTGGAAGTCGTACGCGAGCCCGCTGCGGGCCGCGGAGTCGTGCAGCAGCGTGACCGACGTGGACTGCGAGAACCCGGGTGTCGCCGCGACGATCTGCGCGAGGGTGGCGCCGTCCACGTGCACCGCGCGTGGTGAGCCGTCCGGGCCGGGCACGAAGACCGTGGCCCGGCCCAGGTCGGTGTCACCGGCGACGACGAACGTGGTGCCGGCGGTGAGCTCGTCCGTCCACGGTGGACGGATGGCGAGGCCGCGGGTCTCAGCGGGGCCGGGTTCGGGTTCGGCGAGGAAGTTCTCCCCGCCGGGTTGCGTCAGCCAGCTCTGGATCCGCCGCGTCTCGGCGGGTTCGCCGAACGCCAGACCGCGCGCGGTGCCGGTGTGGTCGGTCAACACCGTGGTCGTCACCGAGTCGGCTGTGAAGTCGACCATGGCCCCGGGCTCACCGGCAACCTCGCCGGCGAGGATCGGCTGATCCACAGTGGACTGATCCGTGAGATGCGTGTCTTCCAACGCTCGTGCGAGAGGTTCGCTTTCGTCCGGCGCACCCTCGAACGTACGGAAACGTCCGCCGCCGTACGGTGCGGTGAACGAGCCGGTCGAGTCGGCCACGTCCGTGAGCCGCAACTCGCGGTCGCGGGCAGAATCGAGCAGCCGCTTCTCCACAGTGGTCGCCAGCGCCCGGGTGCCGTCCACATCGGACAGCGAGATGGGGCCGTCCGGCGGTGCGCCGTGGTCCTGGTCGAGGTCGCGCACGAGGCCGACCACGGCGTTGTCGTCCGCGTGGCCGCCGAAGGTGCGGAACCGGCCGCCGTCCTCGACGATCGTGAACGCGCCGGGCGAGCCGATGGCGTCGCCGACGAGGCTCCAGCTCGCGCCGGTGATCACGGGCTCGGTCGCGGCGTGGACGGTCGTGACCCCGGCCAGGCTGTCCACGGCCTGCTGGAAGTCGTGCGCCACGGCGCCGGGGCCGTCGGCCTGCCCGGCACTGCACACCAGCAACGCGATCGACGGCGGGTTCCGCTCCGCCCTGACCTGCGCGAACGGTGTGGACTCCGAGACGACCCGGGCGAACGCGGAGCCGTCGATCTCCACCTCCTCGCCGCTGAGCAAGGTCAGCTTCACCGCGGTCGGCGATCCGTGCGCGAAGACGAAGAACGTGCCCTGCTCCGACGACCACGGCGTCGGCGTGCGGTCGGCCCACTTCCCGAAGGGGCGGCCGGGCAGCGCCGGTGTCGCGCCGCCGCGGACTTCAGCCGACTTGTGGTCGTAGACCTGGCTCGTGGCGCCCCGGGGCAGGCTGCTGACGGCGCCGTCGTTGTTCGCGACCCAGTCCTGCCGCATCCGGTCGCTTTCGGGGCCCATCGACGTGAAGGCCACACCGACGACCCGACCCGAGCCGTCAGTGACCGGGCTCGACCGAACCTGGGACACGTCGAAGGTGTACGCCGGCCGGCCGTCGGCACCGGAGACGGAGGCGTGCCGTTCGGTACCGGCGGGTTCGCGGGAACGCTGGTGCTCGACGACCGCGCCGGTCTCGTCGAGCACGATCACGTCCGGAACGGTCCGCTGCTCGGGCACGGTGTCCTGCGTGGTGTCGGGTGTGGTGCCCTGGGTGGATTCCCGCCGGTCCTCGCGCTGCCTCGGGTCGAACCGTGACTCGATCCGCGGCCTCGGCCACTGGTGCGTCGCGATCCGCCAATCGACCTCCTGCTTGGCCCGCCACCACTTGCGCCGGGTTTCGTCGGCAACCTGGCGCGCCTGGCCGGCCTCGGTGAGCGCGGAGTCACGGCGAGCGCGCTGGTCCGAGTTCTCGTTCCGGTACCCGTCGAGAACGTCCGCGAGGTGCTCGGCGCGGTCCTGCGCCTCCTGCCGCTGCCGAACGAGGCCGGGGCGGGCGTCGCGCACGGCCTGCGCGTCCTGCTGGGCCTGAGCGATCCGGTCGAACAGGTCCTGGCGTTCCGGCGAGCCCTCCTCGGTCGTCGCCGCGAGGGCGAGCAGCCGGTCGGCGGTGTCCTCCAGCTGCCGGACCTCGGTGTTGCCGTCACGCAGCCGTTGCCCGGCGGTGCGGGCGGCGGCTTCCGCGTCGGCCAGCGCCTGCCGGACGTCGATCGCGGGGTCGGTGGCCGTGTCCACGCCGAAGCCGCCGGCGTTCTTCGTGAGCTGCCGGGAGTTGTCCTGCTGATCGACCCACCGGTCGTCGGCTTCGCGCTGCGCCTTCTCCAGCGCGGCCTCGGCCTCCCGCCATTTCTCGGCCGCGTCCTTGACCGCGTCCTGGGCGTGTACCAGCGAACCCGGCAGCGGGCCGCCGAGGAGCTTCTCGAGGTCGCGTTCGGACATCCGGACGTGTGCCGACGCCGGCACGCGCACCTCGACCGCGGCCGTGCGGCCCTCGCCGAGGTCCGCCACCACGCGGTACTCGACGTCGGCTCCGATCAAACCGGTACGGCCCTTGGGCTTCCCGATCGTCGAGCGCGAACCGGCGCCCGTCGTCGCCGTGGGCCGCGACACCGGCAGCGGCAGGCGACCGTCGGCTCCGCCCCAGCCGTGAAAGTTGCCACTGGGGTCCTGGACACCACCGCCGCCGAGGTTCCCCTGCCGCTCGCCGCTCGACGTTTCCTTGGCGTCGTTCGCGAACTTCACACCCGCGCGGTCCGACTTCTCGAACTCGACGGAGTCGCTCAGCCCCTTGAGCTGGGGGTTCACCAGCCGGGCGTAGACCTTCACCGAGCCGTGACCGCTGCCGAACAACGCGGACTCGTGCAGCCGCGGCACGTTCAGCGGACCGTCGACCATGTCGGGCAGCAGTGCCCGGAGCATTTCGTTGCGCAGCGACGAAGACAGAGCGTTCTGCGCACCGGTTTCCGGCCCGGTCAAGCCCTTGCCCGCACCGGCGAGCCGCAGCGCCCGGACCGCGCCGGCGCGCACGGCGTCGGCGCCCCGCAGGCTTTCGGTCACCGCCGTGTCCGGCAACGGACCCATGCCGCCACGCTGCCAGCCGGCGATCCGGTCCGGCGTGCTGTCGGCGCGCGTGACCTCGGACGTGCGCGGCGCGTGCACCGGCGGCGCGGGCCGGGTTCCGTCGGTGATCTTCAGGTCGTCGGCGCCCGAGCGCACGGTGATGCGGGTGTCCTGGGTCGCGACGACCCGCTCCTGGTCGCCGCGCCGCACGACGAGCTCGAACCGCACGTCGTGGCGGTGGCGCGCGAACGGGCCGGTGGTCGTCGCGGCGACGTCCTTGTTCGTCGAGTCCGTTGTGGACGTCTGCAGCGTGCGGGTACGCGTGCCCGACTGGCCGACGTAGGAAATGCCGTACCCGCTCACCTGCGCGCCGCTGTCGGAGAACAGGCCACGCCCCGCGACCCGCGCCTCGACGCCGATCGACGTCGCGTTCGCCGTGGTCTGCTTGTCGGCGGTGGCCGAAGCGACGACCTGGTCGAGCTCGCTGCCGTCGTGCACCACGCCGGCGAACTCGGTGTTCGTCACGGTCGCCTTGAGCAGCACCTGGTGCGAGCTCGTGGTGAGCAGGCCCGCGTCGTGCAGCTGCAGCGGGACACCGCCGTCGAGGGCCGCGCCGACAAGTGCGGTGACGCCGTCGGACGAGGTCACGTCGAGCAACCGCTGCAGGTTGTTCATCGAGTCGTCAAGCACCGATTTCGGCAGCAGCCGCTTGCCGGTCGAGCCGAGTTCCGCGCGTGCTTCGCGGATCAGCTTCGACAGGTCCGGCGCGTCCTCGACGACGCCGCTGCCCAGCGTGCTGGACGCCTGGTCGATCATCGACGGTGGGTCCACCGTGCCCGGCGTGGCCTCGCGGTCCGGCAGCTTCGGCAGGATCCCCTGCTCGCGGGCCTGGTCCTCGGTCATCCGCACGTACACCGAACCGGGCAGTTTCACGTCGGCGCCGGAGCGGGACGTCGACCCGCTGATCACCCGTTCCTGGCGGCTTTCCGCGACCATCCGCACGTCGGCGTCGTACTGCACCAGCACCGTGCGGGCGGTGGGTGCGCGGTGCACCTTCTCGACTCCGGCGCGCAGTTCCTGGGATTTCTCGGCAGTGCGCGACCACGCCGTCCACTTGAGACCGGCGAACAGCTGGTTCTGGCCGTGCGCGTCGCTGCCCGGCGGCCGAGTGGTGGCGGCGAACTGCGCGCTGCCGCCGATCGCCTGCCGGCGCGAGTCCGTCGACCCGGCCGTGACGCCACCGGTGTGGGAGATCTCGCTGCCGCCGGCGTCGGCCATCGAGACGAGTTTCGGGTTGCTGAGCGAAACGCCCAGGCCGAGCGCGCCGACGCGGTCGGCCACCCGCCGTTCGTAGCGGAAGCCACCGGCGCGTTTGCCCTGCTCCAGCATCTTCGGCAGGTCGGCCCGCAGTGCTTCGGGCGTGAAGAGCCGGTCGACGCGGTTGCGGGCCTCGCTGCCCGGCAGCCCGAGCACGGAGTCGCCGCCCGCCGCTTCCTGGAGCCGGCGCAGGGCTTCGTCGCGCAGGGCCTCGGAGTTCGCAAACGCCTCGACGTGCTGGAACTTCGGTGCCTCCGGCTGGTCCGCGCCCGTGACCTCGTCGATGCTCGGCGACGTCGTCAGCGGCGTGATTTCGGGCTTGCCCGGTTTGAACTCGGCTGGGTCCTTCTTACCGGCCACGCCGTCGCTGACCCACAGGTCGACCTTGCCCGAGATCTTGGGCAGCATGGCGTCGCCGGTCTTGCCGACGGTGCTCACCTCGGGCGCCACCCGCAGCGGCGATCCCGGCGTGAGCCTCCGGACCCAGGGACGGACGCGGGTGTGGCTGGTGATCTGCACCTCGAACTCGACGTCGTGCTCGAACGCCTGGGCGTCGGAGCTGCCGTAGGAGCCCATGGTGCCGGCGGTCGCGATGGTCGGACCGCCGGTGTTCTTGCGCGAGTGGGCATCGGAGTACTGCACCGGTGTGACCGCGGGCCACAGACCGGCGGACACCGTCGACGTGCTGATCGGCGCGATCACCCGTCCTTCGACGCCGAGGGACCAGCCCTTGTCGGTGGTCGTGGTGGTGTCGAGTGCCGTGCCGGTGGCGATCTTGCCCTCGACCCGGCGGCCGCTGAGCTGCCCGAGGTGCTTGCCCTCCCCCAGCTTCGCCTTCACCGTGACGCTCAGGAACTCGTCGGTGAACAACCCGCGCCGTTTGAGCTGCACCGAAACACCGGGGCCCAGCAGACTGTCCATCTTGGACTTCAGTGCGCACGGCGAGAACGCGGCGGTGAGTTTGCGCAGGTTCGCCAGCCGGTCGGCCACCTCGTCGCTCGAACCGAGGTTGTCGCCCTGGAGCTTGTCCCAGCGCGGCAGGAACCGCGAGAACCCCGGCCGGTCGCGCAGCGCCTGCTCGATCTGCGGCTGCACCTTCGCGGCCGGCGTGAACGTGCCGACGCGCACGTGACCCGCGGCCGCCGCGGCGGCGAGGTACGGCGGCTCGTGGCGAGTGCCCGGATCGGTGAACTTGGGCCCGGTCTCGGCCGGAACGGGCAGGCCCTGCGCCTTCGCCTCCGGCAGACCCATCCGGACCCACGCGACGGCGTCGATCGTGGTCTTCTCGCCGCTCGAGCCGATCACGTCCACGTCGAGGTGCACCTTGTACAGCCCCGTATCGCCCTTCACGGTCAGGCCGTGCTTGGCGGTGACGCTGGTGCCGCTCGTCGCGCTCTGCGTGACCTTCGACGACACCGTACCGGTGATCCCGGCCACCCCGCCGATCGCGCCCGGCGCGTAGACCCCGGCGCCGACGCTGGCGCTGATGTCGGCCCCGGACTTCGACGCCGAGACGGTGACCCCGCCCGCGGTCGTCGACTCGCTGATGCGCAGCTCGGAATCACCCGGCACCACACCGTACAGCTCGACCTTCTTCGGCCTCGCCTGCATCCGCACGGCGTCGCGGTGGGTGCTGTGGGGGCTCACGAGGTCGTTGCTGACCACCGTGCCGCCCTGCAGCATCGTGCTCAGCGACGACTTCACGTTGCCGCCGCTCACGAAATCGCGCAGCACCGAGCGGCCGGGCGCGTCGAACCTCGTGATCGACGGGTGTATCAGTTTGGCCGACGACCGGAACAGCTTCTGCTTGTCGACGCTCACGTACTCGGCGGCCATGAACTCGATCCGCTCGGCCCAGCCGGGCTTCGGCGGAGCCTGGTCCGGCGAGGCCGTGTGCGGCACGATGTTGCCGACGTCCTCCGGGAACAGCAGACCGACCTGGCCATCCACAGTGGACCCGACGATCCCGCGGTGCTCGTTGGCGACGACGATCGTGTACTTCACCGGCACGTCGGCCCGGCCGATGTCACCCGCGTTGCGGATCGCGCGCCGCTCGCCACCGACCACAGTGGACGTGTGCTCGACCGAAGGCATCGCCGGTTGCACGGTGGCACCGAGCGACGCATACGCACCGGCCGGGTAGAAACCGGAGTAGGACGAGCCGACGGTCCCGACGACCTGGTCGGCGTTCGGCTGTGCGTGGGTGACCTCGTTGGTGGCGTCGACGTCACCGATCATCGGATCGGTCAGCTTCGAGACGGGGCCGGGCGAGTCGAGGTCCAGCGTCACCTTCAGGTGGACCTGGAACCACTTCTTCCCGGACCGGATCATCACCCGGCGCCCGCTGCCGACGAACGACTCGAACCCCGGCCCGTCCAGCGTCGCGACGATCGAGTCCACGCCGTCGACCGGGCTGGTGCCGAGGGGATCGATCCGGCGGACGAGCCGCTCGATCTCGGTGCCGACCTCCTTCGCACCCCGGACGTCGACGGGGAGGACGGCGCCGAGGGTCTTGCCTTCCCGCGCGTAGACGGGGAGGCGGGAGCGCAGGTCGCGGTCGGCCGGGTTGCCGCCGGGCTTTTCGGTTTTGTTCGGGTCGTCGTCGGGTTGGCCGGATTTCTGGTTGCCGGCGTCGTCCTGCTTCCCGGAGACTTCCGGCTTGCCGTTTTCACCGGTCTCTCCGGGCTTCTCAAGGTCGGCGGGCCCCTCCTCGTCGACTTCGGGTATCGACGACAGGCCCTTGCCGGCGCTGAAACCCGAATCCCGGCTTCCGCCGAGGGTCAGGCCCTGCCTCGCCGCTTCGGCTGAGAGCTCGTCCTGCATCTGCTGGACGTCTTCGGGCTCCAGCCCCCACGCGCGGAGGTCGGCGTCGGCGGTCCGCAGGGCCAGCCGAGCCGCGGCGAGGTCGCGGTTGGCTTGGCCCGCGTGGTCCAGGCGCAGCGTCCGATCGGGATTGCTCGTGGCGTTCTCGCTGCGCACCACCAGCGAGACGGCCTCTGCCGCGAAGCCGTGGGCCTGCCGGAGCTCGGCATAGGCCCCGAGGTAGTTGGTCAGGGCCGTTTCCACGTCGCCCGGGAAGCCCTCGCGCTGTTTGCCGACTTCGGGCCGGACGTTGCGGTCGGCGGCGCGAACCTGCAGGTTCCGCAGCAGTTCGTCGGATCCGAACGGGCGCAGGTTCCGCTCGGCGTCTTCGAAGACCTTGCGCAGCTCCTGGTACTTCTGCTCGAGGTCCGGGTTGTACTCGAAGCGACGGCCGTTGTCCGTGGTGACCAGCGGTCCGTTCGGCCGCTGCTCCTTGATCCCCTTCAGCGCCGATTTCTTGCCGAAGGGCTGCACCGTTCCGTTGTCGTGCACGAAGTGGCTGTCGGCGAAGTACGACGAGAAGTCGGCCTGGTAGTACTGGTGGAACTCGTCGAAGAGCTTGGTCACGTCGGCCGCCGTCACCGGCTTGCCGTCGGGGCGGCCGACGTCGCGGGCGAGGTTCTCGACGAATTCGTGCACGTCCTTGGCTGCCACGCCGCCCTTGCCGCGGAAGTAGAAGCCGAACGGGTCGGCGTCGACCATCGCGCGCGCGATGCGGAAGTCGCGCTCGCTGTGCCACAGCCCCTCGTGGCGGTTCATCTGCTCGACGGCGCCGCGGTGTTCCGGTTCCTGGTCGTGGCGGGCCTGCCCCTCGCCGAACTGGTTCTTGGAGTTGACCTTCTCCATGTCGTGGAACAGGATCGCCTTGACCAGGGTGGCGCGGGAGACGAACCGGTCGGCGTCGTGTTCGCCACGGGTCAGGCGCAGGTACTGGTTGAGCACCATCTGCGCGTGTTCGCGATAGGTGTTCGTGGCGGGTTTCGGCGCCGTGCGGTAACGGTTGTTCTTGCCCTCGGCCTTCACGACCTCGTCGTACTTGCGCGCCAGCGAGTCGTGCCGGTCGGGGTTCGGTCCGTCGAGCCGGTCGACGAGGTGGTCGAGGATCCGCCCGGCTCCGCGGTGGTCGTCGGTTTTCTTGCCCAGCTCGTCGTCGATCACGGTGTCGAGACCGGCGCCGATGTCCTGGTGCTTCCCGAACTCGCCCTCCGGATGCAGCTGGGTGTGGCCCGGCTCGGTCCATTCGCTGAACGTGTTCTCGAACGTCTTGGTGTCGACGGAAGATCCGTTGTAGATGTTCACCCGCGTGTTGAAGTCCACCTTCACGCGCCGCTCGTCGGTGGCGATCGACGCGCCGATCTCCGCCTGGGTGGCGTAGTCGGGCACCTTCGCCATGAAGGTGTCCACATCGGACTTCGAGACGGGCGCGAAGGTGATCTTCCGTACGGTGTCGGGGTTGAGGACCTTGGTCGCTTCGTCGGCGAGCGCCTGCCGGTGGGCGGGGCTGGTGTACTTGAGCACCGCGTCCTTGTCGAGACCCGAACGGACCTTGTCCGCCGCGCCGCTGATGCCCTCCTCGAACTCGTGCTTGATCTCGTCGGGATCGAGGCCGATGAGGTTGCGCGTCGTGACATCCGAAACGGCGTCGGGCAGGATGTTCCGGGAAATCCGCTCCTTCACCACCGCGCGGTCGATGCCGAGCCCGCCCTGTTCGACGTGGCGGTCGATCCCCGCCCCGCGCAAGCCCTTCGACAGCTCGGCGGCGACGACGTCGGCCCGGTTTCCCGCGAAGTAGTTCTTCTTGGACCCGGACTTTTCCGCGAACCCGGTCTCGATCTCGTCGCGGAACCGGCCGTCGGTCACGGTGAGCTGCTTCTTCAGCTCGGTGCGGACGACCGTCGTGAGGTCGTCGGTGACGGTGTCGACGTTGTGGTTGGCGCCGATCGAGGCGAGGGTGGACTTCACGAACTGGTCGGCCGTGCCGCGCACGACCGCGTCGACCAGGTTCTCGTCGCTCATCACCTCGCGCAGCTTTTCGATGCTGTCGATCCGGGCATCGTCGGAAACGAAGCCGGTGTCCGGATCGGTGTGCTTCGCGCGCAGCTCCTTGTTGATGAGTTCCTTGACCACCCCGCCGAGGTCCTTCGACGCCGTGACGAACTCGTTGCGCACCGCTTTTCCGTCCAGAACCACGGTTTCCGGGCCGTGGTCGAGAGTCTGGAAGAGGGTGTCCGAGATCCCGTCGGTCAGCTGCTCGACCACCGAACCGGCGGGGCCGCGGGTGTTCAGGAAGGCGTTGAGGTCCTTCTCGCGCTGCTCGGGTGAGCTGCCTTCGTTCTTGACCGGTTTGCCGTCCGGAATCGAGTCGGTGGGCGGTGTGAAGAACGAGTCCCAGTTGCCGCCTTCGCGTTCGCGGTGGGTGTGGTAGAGGTCGGACAGCTTCTTGGCCAGGTCGCGCAGGCTCTGGGGGTCGTTGCGGAAGAAGGCGCGGTCGCGGCCCTTGTCCGTGGACCAGCCGAACCAGGGGTCGTTGTCCTTGCCGAGCGCGTCGGACTTGAAGTCGGGGGGCAGGCCGAGGCGCGCGTGGAGATCGGCGATGTCCTCGCGGCGCCCGGCCAGGTCCTGCAGGTCGTAGTCGGGGTCGGCGGAGTAGGTGACGAGCGAACCCTTGAGCGCCTCGTCCCGCATGGCGGCGAAGTGCTCACCGCGGAGGCCGAACTGGTTGACGTCTCCGGACTGGTCGACGTTCATCGCCAGGTTGTTCTGCGACAGCGCCTCGACCGTCGCTTCCCGGCTGACCTTGGTGAACGTGTCGATGGGCACCAGGAACGAGCGCAGCACCGGCTGCATCCCCTCCTGGCGGTTCGGATCGGTCTCGTACTTCGCCGTCCACTGCACGGCGCGCATCGGCCGCCCTCCGCCGACCCAGAAGATCTCGGCGTTGCCGGCGCCCGCGAACGGGGTGACGTTGCCCTCTGCGTCCTGGTGGACGTCCTTGAAAGTGCCGGTTCCCTGCTCCGCCGGGTTGAGCACGGCGGTGTACATCCGCACGTAGTGCTCGCCGCGGATCGTCTCCACCTCGAACTCGCCGCGGTGCAGGACCTTGCGGGTGTCCGGGTTGAAATTTGTGTTGCCGGCGTCCCTTTCGGTCTGGAGCACGGTCGAGCCGGGGTAGCTGAGGTTGGCCCGTCCGATGTGGACGTTTTCCTTGGTGCCGAAGTACGTGTCCCGTCCGTCCACTGTGGCCTGGACGATGTGCACGGGACGGCCGGTTTCCGGGCCGTGGCTGGTCCAGCTTCCGTCGGGGTTGAGCACGTGGACGCGCAGGCCGGTGGCGTTCGCGAGGCCGTCCGGGTCGGTGGTGCCGCGCGCGCCGTCGAGGGCCGTGGTGATGCGGGCGTGCTCGCGGGGCGCGTCGGGCGAGATGCTGGCGCGGACGGCGAGGCGGAAGTTGTCGGGCCCGTGCGGTCCGACGTAGACACCCTCGACGCCGTGGGTGCCGAGCATCATGTGCTGACTGGGGTGGAAAACGTCGCGCGGGACCACGCTGCCCGGCTCGACGTCGACCGGCGTTTCGTTGATCTGTTTGCGGACCGGTTTGGAGCGGTGCGGAGCCGGCGCCGGGGTGTGGCTGGAGGTGGGGTTCGGCGTAGGGGGGAGGCTTGTGTGTTCGAGGGCCGGCGGCGGGGTGTGGGCCGGCGCGCCGAGTGGGTGGTCGATGATGTTGACGCCGTGGGAGATCTCGTCGATCTTCGCCAGGTTGTCCTGGGTCAGGGAGGAGTCGACCCACGCGTCGTTGCCCATCACGCCGGGCTGGTTGCGGCGGTTGAAGAGCATCTCGTCGCTCTTGTAGCCCTCGCCGAGTCCGAGGAAGTGCATCACCTCGTGGGTCAGGCCGCTGCGGGGGTCGTTGACGTCCCAGTTGCGCTGGTCGGTCTTCAGCCAGCCCAGCTTGTCCTTCGGGCCTTTGTCCACGGTGGAATCGTGTACGTCGACGGGTACCGCGCGCTTCGGGTCGCCGGTCCAGTCGTCGTCCGGCTCGGTGCCCACGGCGCGCCCGTCGACGCGCACGTGGAGGCGGTCGCCGTTGGGGAGTTCGTGGCCCTGGTTGACCGTTGTGTCGAGGTGGTGCTGCAGATCCCGGACGAGCTGCTCCCGGTCGTCCGGCGAGACCGACCCGGACTTCGAGGTGAGGTCCACCGGCACGGTGAACTCGCGCACCCAGTGGCCCGGCTCGGTCTCGAAGCGCCGCACGTCGTAGCGGACGTGGGTGACCGACCCGGTGAGCCTTCCGCCTTTGAGGCCCGCCCGGTCGCCGTCGAATTGGCGGCCGATCGCCTTTTTGGGGTCGAACCGCTCGCCGGACATCCGGGCCGGCGGGGCGGTGTCGCGGCGGGGGGACCAGGTTTTGGGTTCGTTCTTGTTCGGTGGTTGGGTTTTTGGCGCGGGTTCGATCGGCTGGACGCCTTGGGCGGGGTCCGGATTTTGGTGGCCTTCGTGTGTTTTCTGGGTCTCGATCTGCGGTGCCGGGCTCGTTGCCAGCCCCACCGACCTGGGCGGCGTCGTGGTGGGCGGCGCCTGTTCAGGCCGGCGCTCACCACCCTGGGACTCGACAACCGGCCGTTGCTCCACCTCTCGCGCGCCACCCCGCTCGCCGATCTTCGGGGACGGCGTCCCGCTCCGAACACCGGTGGTTCCGGCCTGGTTCGGTGATGGGCTCGCGGTTTGGTTCGGCGATGGGCTGCCGTTCTGGTTGGCAACGGCGCTCGCGGTTTCGTTCGGCGTAGGGGCGGGTGCCTCGGTCAGGCTGGGTGCTGGCCTCGCCGAATCGCTCGGCGACGGGCGCACAGCCTGGTTGGGAACCGGACTCGCGGTCTCGCTCGGGGTGGGGACCGGTGTTGCGGTGGGTGCAGGCGTCGGCGCAAGTGCGGGTGTTGGGGTGGGCGTGGAATTCTCGCCGGTGATGGTGCGGTGCTCGTCTGCATCGAGGCTCGGCTGAGGCCCCGACGAAACCCCGGTCCCCGTCACGCTCCCCGCGATCGGCGGCGGAACTGTGGTGCTGGGGTCCGAAGTGGTATCCGCACCGCTCGCGGGATCCGCGCCCTTGCCCGGCCTTGTCTTTGCGCCCGAGTTCGGTTCGGTGTTCGGGCGCGTCGCGCCCCGGCCTGGTGCGTTGTTCGGGGAACCGATGCTGGAATGGGCACCGGTGTTGATGCCGGTACTGGTGTTCGAGGCAGTGGCGGTGTTGCTGTTGGTGTTCGCGCCAGTGGCGGTGTTGGTGTTCGTCCCCGTAGCCGTGTTGGTGTTCGAGCCGGTGCCGGCGGTGCTGTTCGGGCCGGTGTTCGTGCCGACCGGGCTGTTCGAGGTGCCGACGGTGGAGATCGGGCTGGTGGGGGTGCTGGTCGAGCCGTTTGAGGTGCCCACCGTGCCCGTGCCGGTGGGGCCTTGGGTTGTGCCGGTGTTCGGGTTCGTGCCAAGGCCGGCGGTCGAGCCAGGGCCGGTGTCGCGGGTGGCGCCGAAGCCGGGGAGGCCGGGGGTGTCCTGGGGGCCGGTGGTGGGTGGCGCGGTGACTCCACCGTGGTTCACCGACCCGGAGTCGGCGCCGCCGGGGAGGGAGGGTGGCGGGACGGGGTCGCCGGTGTTGACGGAACCGGCTGTGCCGGCCGTCGCCGGTGGGGGTGTGGTGTTGCCGCCAGTCGGAACAGGGCCGGTATTGCCGGCTCCTGATTGGGTGCCGGTGTTCCCGTTGCCGAACGAGGTTGCGGTACCGGTCGAGCTTCCGGTGTTGCCAGTGCCGTTCGATGTCCCGGTGTTCCCCGGGCCGGTCGAAGTGCCGGTGCCAGGCGGGGTTCCAGCGCCGCCGATACCGACCGTGGTGCCGGTTTTGTCGGCACCGGTCGAGCCGG
>NZ_JBSGDT010000001.1:55088-55885 GCF_053602515.1 Amycolatopsis sp. NPDC004368
CCGGTGTTCCCCGTGCTTGTACTGCCGGTTCCCGTCGAGCCGGTGTTCCCCGTGCTTGTACTGCCGGTTCCCGTCGAGCCGGTGTTCCCCGTGCTTGTACTGCCGGTTCCCGTCGAGCCGGTGTTCCCCGTGCTTGTGCTGCCGGTTCCAGTCGAAGCGCCGGTGTTGCCGTCGCCGGTCGAGGCGATGTTCCCGGGGTCCGTCGAGGTGTCGGTACCCCCGGTGCCGGTGCTGCCAGTGCCGGTCGACGTTCCAGCACCGCTGATGCCGGTCGACGTCCCCGTGTTCCCGGCATCACCCGAGCCGGCGTACCCGAGGCCAGTCGAGCCGGTGTTTGTGGTGCTGGTCGAGGTGCCGTTACTTCCTGTACCGGTTGAGGTTGCGGAGCTCCCGGTGTTGGCCGAGGTGCCGACGTTGCCGGTGCCAGTCGAAGTTCCGGTGCCGCCGGTGTTGGGGCCTGAGTCGGAGGTGCCGTTCGCGGTTGAGCCTGTGGTTCCGGCGCCTGCGGAGGTACCGGTGTCCGAAGGCCCGCTTGAGGTGGATTGGCCTGTGCTGCCGGTCTGGCCTGCGGCTGCGCCGGTGCCAGAGGACGAGGTGCCGGTACCGGCGGAGCCGCTGTCGGTGATGCCGCTGCCGGACTGGCCCGTCGTCGAGTCGGTGGTGCCGGTACCTGGACTGGAGGTGCCGTTCGCGGAACCACCATTGCCGACGGACCCGTCCGCCGAGCCGCCAGTACCAGCAGTCCCATTCGCCGAGCCGCCAGCGCCGGAGGTGCCGTTCGCCGAGCTGCCGGTGCC
>NZ_JBSGDT010000001.1:55985-212411 GCF_053602515.1 Amycolatopsis sp. NPDC004368
GGAAGCACCGTTCGCCGAACCACCAGCGCCAGCAGACCCATTCGCCAAGCCACCAGCGCCGGAAGCACCGTTCGCCGAACCACCAGCGCCAGCAGACCCATTCGCCAAGCCACCAGCGCCGGAAGCACCGTTCGCCGAACCACCAGCGCCAGCAGTGCCGTTGGCTGAGTTGCCGGTGCCGGAAGCCGAATTGCCGGTGGCGGGGTTGCCGGCGGTGCCGGAGGACTGGCCGCGGTCGGGGGCGCCGGCGGAGTCGGTGTGGGCGGTGTTGGTGCCACCTGACGAGCCGCTGCCTGTGGTGCTGCCGCCGGATGTGCCGCCGGCGCTCGAGGCGCCGCCGGTGGAGCCGGAGCCGGAGATGCCGGAGCCGGAGGTGCCGGCCGAGCCGCCGGAGCCGGAGCCTGCTGTGGAGGAAGAGCCACCCGAGCCGGAAGATCCGGTCGAACCACCCGAGCCGCCGGCCAGAGCTGAGTCGCCGGAGCGGGAGCCAGAACCCGACCCGGACCCAGAGCCAGAACCCGACCCAGACCCAGAGCCAGAACTCGAGCCAGACCCAGAACCCGAGCCACCGCCCAGGTCGAGGCCCGTCAGGTCACCCAGGGCGCCCAACCCCAAGTCGCTGACCAAACCACCGAAGCCGCCGATCGAGCCGGGGCCCTGGGCGGTGGGGCCGTTGCCGCCCTTGTCCCCGTTGAGGATGTCGTGGGCTTTCTGCCCGAGTTTGTGCCCGCCGTGCGTGGCGGCGCCGCTGAGGCCGCCGTTGAGGGCGCCCCAGCCCAGGCTGTCCGTGTCGCCGTCGAACAGCACCGCGCCGGCACCGCCGACGACGACTTCGGTGATGGCTTCGTTGCCGGCGGCGCCCCAGACGTTGTGGCTGAACTTGGTGCCGAACTTGTTGTCGAACTTGCCCAGGCCGCCGTGGAAGCCGTGGGCGAAGGCGCCACCGATGCCGCCGAGGACGGCGGACTGCATGATGTCCTTGGCGTCGAAGCCTTTGCGGTTGCCCTGCGCGATCTGGATGACCTGCGCGAGCATCTCTTCCGCGACCTCTTCGCCGGCTTCCTCCGCGATGGCCGACGCGAGGTGGCGCGCCAGGGACATCAAGCGCGACACCAAGGACTGCTCGATCTCCTTGACGACGGTGCGGCCGATCGCCAGGATCTCCGGCACGAGCGGCGCCGTGAACGGGTCGGCGATGGCCCAGAGCACCTCGGCGGCGGTGACCGCGATCGCGATCAGCATGCTGTACTTGGATTTCTCCACGTCCAGCGCGTACTGCCGCAGCGCCTCCGCCTGGGTCTGGGCGCTCGCGATGAACTGGTTGCCCACCTGGCCGAGCTTGGTGGCGAAGTCGAGGAAGTTCTGCTGCACGTCGCCGCCGACGTTGGCCGCGACCTGCTCGGCGAGCTGGCTGAAGCCTTGCCCCGCTTGCGCGATGCGCTGGGCGACCTGGTCCCACTCGGTGGCCAGCGCGCGCAACGCGTCTTCGTCGCCCTGCGGCCAGGCGTCACCCCCGATGATGTAGAAGATCCAGTTCAGACTGGGGTCCACCATCAGGCTCATCGGGGGTCACCTCCTTCGGCGGCCGACGAACCGCCCGGGTTCGTCAGGCGTGCTTCGAGGGTGTCGGGTTCGAGGCGTGCTCCGGCGTGGCGGCACCACCACCGCCGCCACCTGTGGCGAGGTCCGTGATCGCGTCCCGCAGCTGGACCGTGACGTCGGTGGCGGCGCCGTCGACGTCACGGAACACCTCGGCCATGCTGCGCACCGCGTCCGTCGTGCCGCCGACGGCTTTCGCCCACGCGTCGAGCCCGGCGAAGACCTTGCCGGCCGCCTCGACGTGGGTGTTGGCGAACTCTTTGCCGTTGTCGTCGTTTCCGGCGGCCGCCGCGACACGGCCGGGGTTGGCCAGGTCGTGCACGTGCTGCGCCAGCGCCTGCAGCTCGGCGGCCTTGCTCGCGAAGGCGTTCGCGCCGCCGTTGAGCCCGTCGGAGTCGACGAAGAAGCTGTCGGCCATCAGTCCTCCTCCAGCCCGGGCACGCGGCCCGAGAACAGCGACCGCACGTCCACGCGGCCGTTCATCAAGTCCTGCGCGGAAACCCCCGCCGGCAACATCGGCGCCATCGCCTCGGCCGACGCGTCGACCGCCTTCTGCCGAGCCTCCTCCACGGTCTTCACGATCACCGCGGCGAGCTCGGCCGGCGGCATCCGCTTGTACACGCTGGTGGGGAAGGAAAGTTCGGTCAGCTCACCGAGGCGCGACACCGTCGCGGTCACCTCGCGCCGCGCCGACGTCGCGGTGCCGGTGAGCGTGCTCAGCTGCTTGCGGCTCTCGTCGAACCGCTCGCGCTGCTTCTCGACGGCGCTCAACGCGTCGTCCAGCATCTTCTGGTACGGCGAACTCATGCATTACCCCCTTCAGCCCACCGACGCCAGGCCGGGGCCCAGCGCCAGCGCTCCCGTTTCGGGCGGCCGGATGCCGCGCAGGTCGGCGGCCGCGAGCGTGCGCGAAGCGGCGGCGATCGACAGCGTGCGCGCGAGTTCGTGCGCGGCGAACGCGGTGTGCTCCGACGCCGCGGCCAGCTCGTGGGCCAGCGCTTCGCGGACGTCGTCGGGCACGTCGTGACCTCGGCGCACCAGCAGCCGCACGGCGATCTCGGCCAGCTCGTCCACTGTGTACTCACCGAGTTCCCAGCCGACGGTGAACGCGCTCCGCAGCGACGGCACCGCACCGAGCAACGCCGAAACCCGCTGCGACTGTCCGGTGAGGACCACCACCGGATCGGCCGGCCGGCGCGTCACCGCCTCGGCGACGGCCTCCACCACCTCGACGCCGGGGCTGTGCACCGCGACCTCCCAGTCACCGTCCACATCGAGCACCAGCACGCCGCCGCTCGCGTCGTCCATGGCCGTGCGCACGAGGTGCTCGGCCTGCCCTGGCCAGCGCGGGAACAGGTCCGCGGCCACGGAGCAGCGCACGAGCTGCCCCACGTTCACCAGCCCCAGCTCCGCCAGGCTCCGCGCGTACAGCTTCGCGAACTCGGCTCGCCCGGACCCGCGTTCGCCGCTGATCACGAGGTTCGCCAAGTGCCCCAACGGTTGCCGCTCCTGGTTCAGCCCACCGAGACGCACCAGCTGGCGCCGCGCGTTCTCCCGGACGCCGGCCTGGCCGACGAGCGTGCGCAGCCGGTTCCAGCCCGTGCTCGCGCCGACGGCCGCGGCCGGGTCAGAACCCACCGACACCGCGGCCGCCGCGGCGGCGGGCAGCTGCACCAGCTCCGCGCGCAGGTCCTCGGCCGTGAGCCGGTTGAGCTCCGAGTCCTTTGTGGGCGGTTGCAGGGCCAAGCGCGAAGCCTGGTTGTTCACCATGGCTTCGAACAGCTTCCGGGCGACACGACCGTTGCCGAACGTCGAATCCTTCGGCACCCGCTCGAAGTACTCGCGCAACGCGGTGATCGCGTCGTCGGTCAGCTCGTAGTAGTGCTTGCGCGTGAGGCCGGTCGTGATCGTCACCAGCTCGTCGACGCTGTAGTTCGGGAACTCGATCGTGCGCGTGAACCGCGAGGCCAGGCCGGGGTTGGACTGCAGAAACAGCTCCATCTGCTCCGAGTACCCCGCCACGATCACCACGAGCGAATCGCGCTGGTCTTCCATGATCTTCATGAGCGCGTCGATGGCTTCCTGCCCGAAGTCCGGACCGGACCCACCCGAACCCGCGGCCAGCGTGTACGCCTCGTCGATGAACAGCACGCCCCCGATGGCCTTTTCGACGACCTCGGTGGTCTTGATCGCCGTCGACCCGATGTACTGGCCCACCAAGTCCTGGCGCGCCACCTCGATCATGTGGCCCTTCGACAAGATGCCCAGCTCGGCCAGCACCGTGCCGTACAGGCGCGCGACCGTGGTCTTGCCGGTACCGGGAGGGCCCGCGAACACGAGGTGGCGGCTCATCGGCGGCATCGGCAGGCCCATGCGCTCGCGCATCTGGGACATCTTGATCAGGTTGATCAGGCCGGTGACCTCCTTCTTCACCCCGGCCAGACCCACCAGCGACTCGAGCTCGCCCAGCGGCCCGTCGAGCACCTCACCGGCGGCTTCGCTCACGCTCTGCTGCTCGGCCGGCGGCGCGGGCGCCGCCGGGAACTCGCCCGCCAGCCCACTCGCCAAGGCCTGGTCGGCGCTCACGTTCTCCACCGTCGACTGGTCGTCTTCGACGCGGCGCACGGCTTCGCCGCCCACGTCGTTGACCACGCAGTCGCGGATCGTCACCGGCTCGCGCGTGTCCACGCGGAACCCGTCCTCACCCGCGCCCAGCACCTCGCATTCGACCAGCGACCCGCGCGAGCCCTCTTCCAGTACCACACCGGTGCGCGCGGCGTTGCGCACGCGGCACCGCGAAGCGGCCAGCACCGCCCCGGCGGCCACGGCGATCCCGTCGGCGTTCGATTCGGCGATCTCGCAGTCCTGCAAAGCTGTTTCGCCCGGACCCGCGACCCGGAGGCCGCCCCCGCGCACGAGCACCGACGTGAGCGAGGACGGTGCGCCAGACCCCAGCGTCACGGCGTGCACGGCAGAGGACCCCACGCGGATGTCACCCACGGTGAGCCGCGCCGACTCCGTCGTCTCCAGACCAGGCTCGTGGCCGGTTTCGATGGCCGCGTCGACCAGATCCATTCGCGACTGTCCGGAAAGGACTATGCCACGGCCGCCGTCGGTGTTGAGGCGCAGGCCGGTGACGGTCACGGCCGCGTCGGCGTTCACGACCACGGCGGTCTGCGTCGAACCCCGCACGGTGGCGCGCTCGAACTTCGGCGTCGCCTCCCCGTCGGCGAGGATCGCGACCGGCGAGCCCTCGAACGTGCAGTCCACGAAGTGCGGCGCCGCGTTCGCCGTCGCCTGCACGGCGTTGCGGCCGGCACCGGAGAACACGCATTCGCGCAGCACCGGCGCCGACGACGCGGCCACGTGCGCAGCCTGCATCGGCGCCGACAGGAAGTGCGAGCCCACCACGGAAACGCGGCCCTGGCTCGTGAGGTAGAGGTCGACGTTCGCGCTGTCACGCACGGTCAGGCCGGTGATCGTCGCGCGGCCCTGCTGCTCCACGACCATCGCGGGTTTCTGCGCGCCCGTGATCTCGCAGTTCTCAACGACTGCCACGGCCTCGCCGTTCACGCAGATGCCGTTGCCCTGCGGCCGCCGCACCACACAACGGCGCAGCACCACGGACCCGACCTCGGCCACCACGATCCCCGACGACGCCGCGTCGACGATCTCCGTGTCCTCGATCGTGCTCTGCGCCGGCGAAGCCACGACGACGGCGGCGCCCGCCGTGCTCGTGACCGTGCAGCCGCGCAGCGCGAGCTGCCCCTGCAGCCGCGCGAGCAGCGTCGCCCAGGACGCGCCGGAGACGCGGCAGTCGTCGAGCGCCGCCTCACCGCGCACCACGTCGACGGCCACGAGACTCGCGTCGGTGCTGGTGAGCGTGAACCCGCGCAGCTGCACCGCTTCGGAGTTCGCGACGAGCACACTGCCCTGGCTCGCCACGACCTCGACGGTGCCCACGCCCTGCTCGGCGACCAGCGACACCATCCGGTCCACCACGAGGTTCTCCTCGTAGCGGCCCGGGTGCACGCTGATCGTGGCCCCCGGCTGCGCCTGGGCCAGCGCGGCGCCGATGGTCGGGAACGCACCCGGCCGGTCGCCGGCGACCACGAGCAACTGTCGGTTCATCGAATCCGCCTCTCCACCCTCAGACCAGCCCCGGCAGTGCCCCGAACCGCGGCGCCGCGGCCACGGCGATCGGCTCCCTGCCCTCGGCCTCCGCCCACACCTCGAGCTCACGGCGCAGTGACACCAGCGCCAGCTCGTCGAGCGAGATCCGGTCCGACGCGACCCGGCCGGTCTCGTCCACCTCGCTCGACGTGAGCTCCCGCAGCAGTACCAGACCCCGTTCGCCCTCGGCGGGCTCACGCAGGTCCAGCACCTTGAAACTCGTGCCGGGCACAAACAGCACCCGGTTCTCGACGCCACCGTTCACGGGCTCCAGCAGCTTCGTGCGCCGGGCCGTGATCGACCAGACCAGCACGTCCGTCTCGCCGGCCAAAGTGGACGACGGCTGCGTGAGCGTGTTGAGGAAACCCCACTCGGTGACCACCTTCCGCGAGCGCAGCAGCTCCCAGCTCGGCTTCGGCACCGAAGTCGCGAACGTCGCCGGCCCCCGGTGCGACGGCAGCCGGCTCAGCCCGGCCACGACGCAGCGCGCGATGGGCACGTGCGGCCCGTTGACGCCGGTGCGCAGTGCGCCGTCGACGGCCGCGCCCTTGACCGAGAGGTACAGCTGCACGGCCACGGCGTCGGTGAGCACCTCGGCCTGCGACGTCGACAGCGCCCCCTGGAAGCCCGGGTGCTCGGACAGCACGCGGGCGACGGAGTTGGACATCAGGCCGAACTCGGAGCCCAGGGACTTGCGCAGCCATTCGCGTTCCTTGTCGGCGCCGCGCTTGGGCAGAAGGGCTGTGGCGTCGGGGCCGGGGGTGGGCTGGAGACGGGCTTCGCGCTTTTCGGCGGTGGCTTCGGCCGGTGCTTCGGCCGTGGTCGCGGTGGACTCATCGGTCGCGGTGGGCTCGGCCTTCTCGGCGGGCACCTCGTCGACCTTCGGTGCCGGGGTGGTCGGCATCCCCGCCGGCGGGGTCGCGGCCGGGGGCATTCCCGCGGGCGGCGTCGCGGCCGGCGGCATCCCGGCGGGCGGGGTCGCCGCAGGGGGCAGCGGAGCAGGAGGCACGGGAGCAGGAGGCGCCGGAGCAGGACGCACCGGAGCGGCGGTCATGGGCACTCCGGGAACGACCGGCGCAGCCGACATCCCGGCTGGAGGCGCGGCAGGCGGAATCGGTGCGGACACCCCGGAGAACCCGGCCGGCGGCCGCGCACCTGGCCCGGCGAACCCACCAGGCTGCGGCCCCGCCGACCCGACAACCGCGGCAGGCCCCGCACCACCCGGCACGACCGACGGGCCGGCAGCACCCGGCCCAGCCGGTGCCGAGTTCGTGAGCACGACCGGCGACTCGGAATCGCTCGCCGTTCCCGACGCGACCGGACCCGAGACTCCGGGGTCGGCCGGGCCGACCATCGACGGCCCGACCGGCACGGCGGGGCCAGGAACCACAGCTGCCGGCGTTTCGGCCGCAACCGGCGCCGCGGCACTTGGCAGGACCGGCGACTCGGTCGAGCCCGATTCCGTATCACCGGCCACGACTGGTACCGGACCACCGACCGTGGCCGGCTTCTCGTCCGGCCCGCCGAACGGCCCGCTCTGCGGACCGACCGACGCCGGCGGTCGCGCCGAGGTGATCGTGATCGGGCGAGCCCCCGCCAGGGAGCGCGTGACGCCGACCCCGGGGTCGAGGCGCTGCGTGATCGTCGGCTCCGCCCGCAGTGACACCGGCGCGGAAGTCGCCTCCAACCCCACCGGGGTAGCCGGCACCACGACTTCCGTCGGGCTCGCCTCGAGGAGCGCCGGCACGGACTCACCCTGCTCGATCTCCGCCAGCGCGCGGTTCGACACCTGCACCCGGGAGCGTTCGGCCAGCAACGCGGCCGCCGGGAGCACTCGGCTCATCCGGCGCGTGTTCTCGTCGAGGCGGGCCATCAGGTCCTCGGCCAGCAACCGCATGCGGTCGGCCGAATCGTCGGCACCCGCGTCGAACGTGAGGTTGTTGATGGAGTTGTCGAGGGTCAGCGCGCGCACCGCGGGGGTGTCCTGTCCGTCACGCGGCGAACGCACCAGCAGGCCCGACTGCACGACCTCGATCACGGCGTCGGGTGAGTACCAGTAGACGGCCGGCGCGACCTCGTCGAGGCCGTTGATCGGCGCGCGGTGGCTGATCAGCCGGGGTGCGGGTGCGTCCGGCCCGGTGCGCGGCTGGTAGCCGACCTCGCGGACGAACGCGGTCCAGCCGAGGCGGCCGTCGAAGAGCACGGTGCGCACGTCCACGAGCTGCGGCGAGCCGACGGGTAGGCCGGTGTAGAACGCGATCTCCTTGCCCAGCAGGTCGGCCAGCGCCTGCCCGAGCGTGGTGCCCGCGGGCACGGACATGGGGCCGTACTGCACGAAGCGGGCCTTGGCGCGCACGTTCTCCGGCAGCCGCACCCACAGGCGGGCGGCGTCGTCGAGGGTCAGGGGTGGGCAGCCGGGGCAGCCGAGGACGATGGTCATCGTGTCGTCCAGCGCGGGCAGGCCCTTGATGAGCGCCGCGCGGTGCGCGCGCTGGCCCTGGTCGAAGCCGACCGGCCGCACCCACAGCCCGCCCGGCAGCGGCTCCGCGAGACCGCGCGAGCTGGTCGACGTGACCTCGGCCGTGAGCCCGGAGTCCCAGGACGGCCGGGGGAACCGCTTCGCTTCCCACTTCGGCGCGCGGCCGGGCTGGAACTTCACCCAGCCGCTGCCGCGTCCGGAGTGGACGAACAGGGAGCCGCCGGCGCTGGGGATCACGGAGCCGTCGGGGGCGAGCACCGTGCGGTTGATCCGCTCCGACAGCCACTGCCCGGCCAGCGCCGACGTCTCGCGCGAGCGCCCGCCGATCACCAGCCGCACGCCGCGGCGGCGGCGCGGCAGGACCTTCGCCACCGATTCCCACAGGGCGATCGGCGAGTCCACCGGCAGGTCGACGACCACCAGATCGTGGTCGGGGTCGGCCGCGACGGCCAGCGCGAGGGCCTGCGCCTCGTCGGAAATCCCGGACGCGGGGTGGACGACGAGCGCGTTGCCGACCGTCTGCTTGTCCAGATCGGTGCCGGAAATCCCGGTCCCGCGACGCACGAGCGAGAGGTCCATGTTCACCTTCGTCCTTCCTACCGGCACCGGCGCGATCCTCCGGCGAAGCGGTTCGTATCAGGTCAGGTCGGGATCCGCACCGTGTGCGATGGCCCACCGGTCACCGGCGCCGACGGCGCGCCGCCGCCGGTGTGGTGCGCGATCAGGCCGTAGACGAAGAACCCCACCGCGATCAGCAGCCCGAGCGCGGCCCCGACCAGCAGGCCCGTCCAGGCGCGTTTGGCCGGCACGTCGAGGTGGCTCGCGTCGCCGAGCACGAGGGCCGAGGTCATCCGTCCGATGAGGAACGAATACGCCTCGACGTGATCCTTCTGCGTCTGCACCATGTCAGCTCACCCCGTTCACGCCGTCAGGCCGATCGCCCAGCCGTAGACCCCGTACAACTGCAGCAGGATCGGGATCAGGGCCACCGCGCTCAGCGTCTCGGTCCAGTTGGCCAGGTGGCCCCAGATCGGCAGCAACCGCCGCGGCGGCGGCCGCAGCATCGCGAGCACCAGCAGGAAGAACACCAGCAGCACACCGAACGTCGCGGCACCGCGCCAGCCGGCCTCCAGCGGCGCGATCAACGCGACGGCCAGCAGCACCAGCCCGACCGAGCCGGCGATCGACAGCGGCACGCGCTGCCACGCGCCGAGCAGCGCCCGCGACCGCATCAACGCCGCCGTGGCCGCCAGGAACGCCGCGAGCTTCGGGAACAGGTCCTGTTCGACGAGGAACGGGATCGCGCAGGTGATCACCACCGCCGAGGCGATCGAGAAGATCGTCAGGTAACCGCCGGCGTACGCGGTCTGACGCACCATCTGCTCCGCGGGCGCGGGCTCGATGTCGTACTGCAGCTCGGAAGCCGTGCGCGGCAGCTGCGGTCCGCGGATGCGCGCGAAGCGGATGCCGATGCGCGGCGCGAACACCATGAATCCGATGAGGACGGTCGTCAGCAGCCCCGCCGTCTGCACCGTCGTGAAGCCGGCACCCAGGTGCAGCCACATCGAGATCGCCCCGGCCACGCCGACGGCCACGACCGCGCCGAACGGCACGAACGGCAGCCCCGGCGACCACGCGGCCCGGCCACCGATCACCAGCCCGCCGGCGAGCGCGAACGTGAGGGAACCGACGAGAATCGGCGCGCCCTGCAGGTCGAACGCCGCGTCGATCCCGGCCACCCCGATCGCTCCGGCGACGGCCGCGAAGCCACAACCACCGAGGCCCAGCAACAGAAGCAGCGCACCGTCCTCGGACCGCACACCGCACGCCACCGCCGACACGAGCAAGCCGAGCGCCACGACCGCGGACCCGATCGAGGACAACCCGAGCGAGCCCGGCATCAGCAGCACCCACGCCACCACCAGCTGGGCGGCGATCGCGAACCCGAGGAACAGCCACCGGTTGAACTCCGGCTTCCAGCGACCCGGCTGGCGGCTGACCGCCGTGGCCATGCCGTCGGCGATGTCGTCGAAGTCCAGCTCCGGCAACGGGTCCTGCAGCGGCCGGAGGTGGAACTCCTCGCCTTCCTTCCAGTCCAGCGACTCCGGCGTGCCGGCCGCGTCGAGCGGCGCTTCGCCGAGCCGCTGCAGCACCCACGTGTCGGCCGGCTCCTCCCGGCCGCCGGTGTGGTGCAACAGCACCGGCAGCAGGCTCGTGAGCGGCACCGACATCGGCACGGCCAGATCGGCCCGTCCCTGCGGCCCGTACACGGTGATGCGGCAGAGCTCGCCCTGCATGGCTGTCAACGCCCGCTCCTTCCAGCGTCGTCGAAGACTGCGTGGTTCACCGGAGACCACCCACCAGCTGCTGCTCGGCTTCCGCGCCCAGCGGCACGTAACCGGTCTGCATGAGCTTCACCCCGCGCCGGGTGACCAGCTGCGCGCGGCCCGCCGGCAGCTTGCGCGGCGTGGCCTCGCCGAGGAACTTGCCCTCCTCCTTGGGGTAGGAGAACACGACACCCGGGCTGCCGAGTTCCCACATGCGCCGCACGACCGCGTCGGCCAGCGAGCGCATCGCGCCCGACGTGCTGCGCGCGATGATCAGGTGGAACCCGATGTAGGAACCCTGCGCCAGCAGCGAAAGCAGTGGTTCCAGCGGCGACCCCATGCCGCCGGTGAGCAGCTGGTAGTCGTCGATCACGAAGAACAGCCGCGGGCCCGTCCACCAGTCGCGGCGCTTGAGCCGCTCGGCGGAGATGGTCTGGTCCGGCACGCGCGGCGTGAGCGACACGCTCGCCTGCCCGGCCAGCTCCTTCAACGCCTCGGTGGTGGTCGCGTAACCCACGCGGTAGGCCTCGGGGACCTCCGTGTCGAGCATGCGGCTCGGGTCCGCGAGCACGATCTTCGCCTCGTTCGGCTGGTAGCGCGCGAGCACCGAGCGGATGACCAGCCGCAGCATGTTCGTCTTGCCGGTCTCGTTGTCGCCGAAGGTGAGCAGGTGCGGGGTGGTCTCGAAGTTGTGCCACACCGGCTGCAGCCGCTGCTCGTCCTGACCCAGCGCGATCCGCAGGTCGCCGTCCGGGTGCGGGAGCTCCCCGATCGGCAACGTGCTCGGCAGCATCCGCACCGCCGGCGCCTTGCGGCCCGGCCAGAACGTCTGCACCTCCTCGGCCACGGCCTTGGTCGCCGCCGCGAGGTCGTCGGTGGCCGAGCTGCCGTCCATGCGCGGCAGGGCCGCGAGGAAGTGCAGGCCGTCGGGCGTCAGGCCGCGGCCCGGCTGGTTCGGCACGGTCTTGGCCTTGCGCGACCCGATCTCCGACTCCATCGGGTCACCGAGGCGCAGCTCGAACCGCGTCTGCAGCAGATCCCGCAGGAACGGCCGGATCTCCGACCAGCGCGTGGACGCGATCACCACGTGGATGCCGAACGACAGGCCGCGAGCGGCCAGCTCGCCGATCTTCTGCTCCAGCTCCGTGTAGTCGTTCTTGATCGTGTACCAGCCGTCGATCACGAGGAACACGTCGCCGAACGGGTCGTCGATCTGGCCCCGGCGGCGCAGCTGCCGGTAGACCTCCATCGACTCGACGCCGCGGCTGGAGAACACGCTCTCGCGGAACTCCATCACCTGCGAAATCTCCTCGATGGTCCGGACCACGCGGTCGCGTTCGAGACGGGTGGCGACCGAGCCGACGTGCGGCAGGCCGCTGATCGCCATGATGCCGCCACCGCCGAAGTCCAGCGCGTAGAACTGGACCTCCTCCGGCGTGTGCGTCATCGCGAGCGCGAGCACCAGCGTGCGCACGAGCGTCGACTTGCCGGTCTGCGGACCGCCGACCACGGCGACGTGGCCGGCCGCACCCGAAACGTCGGCCAGCAGCAGCTCGCGCACCTGCTCGAACGGCCGGTCGATCATGCCCATCGGCACTCGCAGACGGCCGTGGTGGGCCTGGTCCTGCACCGTCATGCCACGCATCGGATCGGGCAGCACACTCGGCAGCAGCGAGTCGAGGCTCGGCGACTCGGCCAGCGGCGGCAGCCAGACCTGGCGCGCGGCCGGGCCGGCGCCGGTGAGCCGGTCGACGAACGCGTCCGCCAGCGTCGGGCCGTTGGCCGGGGTGGCGTCGAGCAGCTCGGCGTCGGACTTCTTCTCGGGGGCGTCCGGCACGTCGTCGCGGATGATCAGCCGGCTCGGGCGGGCCTGGGTGAAGAACGGCACCACGTCACGGCTCACGCGGGCGGCGTCGGTGGAGCCCTCGCCGTTGCCGGCGGGCACCGGGCCCGACACGTACGCGGCCTTGAACCGCACCAGGTTCGTCGTGTCGATCTTGAGAAAACCGTTGCCCGGCTCGGAAGGCAGCTCGTACGCGCTGCCGACGCCGATCACGTTGCGCGACTCCATCGAGGAGAACGTGCGCAGTGCGATCCGGTACGACAGGTGGCCTTCCACGCGGTGGATGCGGCCCTCGTCCAGGCGCTGCGACGCGAGCAGCAGGTGCACGCCGAGGCTTCGGCCCAGCCGGCCGACGGACACGAACAGCTCCATGAACTCGGGCTTCGCGCTCAGCAGCTCGGAGAACTCGTCCACCACCAGGAACAACGTGGGCATCGGCGCCAGCTGCTCACCGGCCGCGCGTGCCTTTTCGTACTCGTAGAGCGACGGGTAACCGCTGGCGCGCAACTGTTCCTGCCGGCGCACCATCTCGCCGTTGAGCGAGTCCTGCATGCGGTCGACCAGCGGCAGCTCGTCGGCCAGGTTGGTGATCATCGCCGACGTGTGCGGCAGCCGGTCCATGCCGAGGAACGTCGCACCACCCTTGAAGTCCACCAGCACGAAGTTGAGGATCTCCGACGAGTGCGTGGCCGCGAGCCCGAGCACGAGCGTGCGCAGCAGCTCCGACTTGCCCGAACCCGTCGCGCCGATCAGCATGCCGTGCGGACCCATGCCGCCCTGCGCCGACTCCTTCAGGTCCAGCTCGACGATCTCACCCTCTTCGGTGACGCCGATCGGCACGGACATCCGCGCCCGCTGCACCGCCCGCGGCCGCCACTGCGCCGCGATGTCGAACGAGTACACGTCCTTGATGTTCAGCAGCGCCGTGAGCCCGAAGTCGCTCTCCAGCGGCTGTTCCGCGATCTCCAGCGTGCCGCTCGTGCGCTTGGGCGCCAGCAGCCGCGCGAGACCCTCGGCCTGCGTCACCGACAGCTCGTCGCGCACCGCCGAACCCGCGCCGGTGCCGGCGGGGAACTCGACGAGATCGTCCTTTGTGGTCAGTCGCAGCACCTTCGGGCCACCGGGCAACGCGCCCGTGACGTCGAGCAGCACCACGTTGCGCAGCCCCGCGCCGAGCAGCCGCGACGACTCCGGGATCTGCGCCAGGTGCGCCACGATCACCACGAGTGGCTCGGTCGTGGTCGGGCCGACCGACTTGTCGTGGTCGTCGCGATCGGCGACCTCGGGGCCCAGGATGTCCATCAGCTCGTCGTGGTCGGTCGCCAGCAACCGCAGCGCGCCCGCGGAGTCGCGGAACGTCGGGTGGTTGTTGTGCGGCATCCACTTCACCCAGTCCCACTGCGACTGGGCGGCCTCGGTCGTGAGCACGGCCACGCGCAGCTCGTCGGGCGAGTGGAACGTGATCAGCTGCGCGAGCATCGCCCGCACCAGCCCGACGGCGGCTTCCGGGTCGCCGTCGAACTCCACGCTCGTGAAGCTGCGCAGGCCGACCGCCGTCGGGATGCCTGAGAGCGTCCGGTACGTCTCGGTGAAGCGCCGCAAGGAGATCGCCGACAGCGGGTCGAGGTCCTCGATCGGCTTCGTGACGGGCGGCACGAGCTCCAGCGCCGACTGCTGCGAACCGAGCCCGATGCGCACACGACCGAAGTCGTCGTGGCTCACGCGCCGCTCCCACAGCCGCGGCCCCCTCGCCAGCGACCACAGCGAATCGGGCGACGGGTTGTTCCACGCCACCGCCCGCCGCTGCTGCTCCGCCGTCGAGCGCGCACGCTCGCGCACCTGCGCGATGTAGCGCAGGTAGTCGCGGCGCTCGGCCTTCATCTTGCGCTTGCGGTCACCCGCACTGCGCGTGAGCTGACCGAGGCTCATGGCCATCATCGACACACCCATGCCGCCGCCGAGCACGTAGGTCATCGGCGACGACCCGCCCACGCCGGAGAACGACAGGACCATCACCATCGAGCCGATGCCCATGGGCAGCATCATCAGCAGCGAGTTGAAATCCCTCGCCGCCGGCTCCGCGAGGACCGGCGGCTCCTGCAGATCCTCCTGCCCCTCGGGCATCTCCGGACCCGCGGTCCGCGGACCACGCTTGACGGTTTCCGTGCTCACCGCCGCACCTCTCGCTCCACGCCCAGCCTCACTCCAGCACGCCCGTGGGCCTGCTCGCCGGGCGGCCCCACGCGGATTCGTCCTGGCTCAGCAGGTCCGCCATGGTGCGTTCGACTTCTTCTTCCTCTTCACCCTCGTCCGCGGTGTCCTCTTCGGGCACTTCGGCCCGCTCGGACGGGCCCGCGGCGCAGGAGATCATCTGGTCGCCGTGGAACTCGCCCTCCCCGGCCCGCACCCGCTGGTAGGTGGCGAGCTGCGGCCCGTCGGTGTCCTCGGCCGGCCGCCAGGGACGGTCGGAGCGTTCGACCAGATCGGTGCCGAACTCCTCCTCCTGCTCCTCGCGCTGGGAGAACACCGACGAGGGCAGCAAACCGGGCAGGAACTCCTCCGTGCCCGCATCCCAGGCCGACGTGTCCACGGTCTCCGAGGGCTGGACCACGGCGATGCGCACCACGTCGTCCGGTTCGCCGCCGCCGACGCCGCCCTGGGTCGCCGCCTTGTCGTCGTGCTTGTGGCTCGACGCAGGGGTTTGCGCGGGGGTTTGCGTGGGGGTTGGGCTCGACGCCCAGCTCGTCGGTGCCGCCGGGACGGCGACCGGAGCTTCGCTCACCGCCCAGCCGGTGGCCGGTTGGTCACCCGTGGCCCAGCCCGAGACCGGCTCCGGGGTGTCGACGGACGCCGGCGCGGGTTCCGCCGGCTGAGTGGTGTCCGCCGGCACCGAGTGCGGATGCGGGTGGACCGCGGCTTCTCCGAGCACACCCGGATCACCGGTTCCCGGGCTCGTCCACGGCTGCGAGCTGCGGTCGAGGTGCTGCTCCGCGTCGGACCGTCCGGCGGACACCGGCGGCGTGGCGCCGACCGCGCCGGGCGGGGTCACGACCACGACAGGCGACTCGTCCACAGTGGACGAATCGACTGGGGCCACCACTGTCGGGGCCCACCCGGCCGTCTGCGCCGGCGGGGTGTCGCCGGTCGAGTTCGGGTCCCCGACCCCGACGGGCGAGCTCGCGTTCCACGCATCGGTCACGCCACCGAGCAGGCCGGCGGAATCCGGGCGTTCGGCCGCGTTGGCGTTCGCGGCGTTCCCGGCTCCGCTCTGCGGCGGCATCATCGGCGTGCCGGAGCCCGCTCCCGCGGCCGCTGCCTGGTTCGAGGAATCCGTGCCCGTCAACGCTTCCGGCAGCTCAGGCAGGTCGGCCGGGCTGTCGAGCGCACTGTCCAGGCCAGTTTCCAGGCCACTCTCCAGGCCACTCTCCAGGCCGCTGTCGAGCGCACCGTCGCCGAGGCCGTCGACGCCACCGAAACCGCCACCGGTGCCACCCGTGCCGGCCGGCGGTGCCCACGAGGCGGCCTCCAGCGGCGGGGTGTCGGCCGCGGTGGGGTCGCCGAGGCCCGCGGGCGGACCCGTGAGCCACGGCTTGCTGATCCCGCCGAGCAGGCCCGCCGAGTCCGGTCGGTCACTCGTCTGGTTGCCGAGACCACCCGCACCGCCCGTACCGCTCGACGGCGGCATCATCGGCATGCCCGAGCCGGGACCGCCGGTCGCGGCCTGCCGGCCGGTGTTGCCGTCGGTCAGCGCGTCGGGCAGGTCGGGCAGGGTCGGCGGCGGAACGAGGTTGCTCGAGTCCAGGCCCTTGATCGAGCCGGCGCCACCCGCGCCGACACCGCCCGCGCCCTTGATCCCGGCCCCGCCGGTACCGGCGTGGGAGGCACCGTCGACGGGCGGCGGCGCCCACGACGCGTGGTCCAGCGGCGGCGTCTCGACGAGCGAGTTCGGGTCGCCGATGCCCTGCGGCGGGGTCGGCAGCCACGGCTTCTTGATCCCGCCGAGCAGCCCCGCCGAGTCCGGCCGGTCGGTGCCGGTCTGGCCCAGCCCGCCCATGCCGCCCGCGCCGGTGGGCGGCGGGATCGGCGGGGACGTGAAGCTGCCCTGGTGGTCGTTGCCGGAGTTCTGCAGGGCGTCGGGCAGGTCAGGCAGATCGGCCGGGTGGAGCGCGTTGCTCTGCAGGCCGGGGTTGCCACCGTTCGGCAGTCCGGTGAGCACCGGGGGCTTGATACCCGAGAGGCCGCCGGTGGAGCCACCGCTGCCGGTGCCCGTGCCGGTTCCGCCGGTGCCGAGGCCGAGGCCACCGCCCTTGGTGTCGTCGGGCGGCCCGGTGAGCACGGGCGGCTTGATCGGGTTGAGACCCGTGGTGCCGCCCTTGGTGTCATCGCCGTTGTTCGCGGTGAGCACCGGGGGTTTGAAGCCGCCGCCGGTTCCGGTGATCCCGCCGGTGCCACCGGTTCCCCCGGCGCCGGCGCCGGCAGGTGGCTTCGGCAGGTTCGGTGAGGTGAACGGCGGGATGACGGCGCCGTCGCCGGTGCCGTTCGCGCCGGCCGCGTCCGCGGGCGGGTTGGGCAGCGAAGCCGACGTGAAGTCGGGCAGACCGCCACCGCCACCCGCGCCGGACCCGGTCGCGTCGAGGTTCGGCGCGTTGACGGCCGCGGACTTGAACGGCGGCAGGTTCGTGCCACCACCGCCACCGGCGCCGTTGGGCGGACCGCTGATCGCGGCGGACTTGAAGTCGCCGACCCCACCGTCACCACCGCCGTCGGGCGGCCCGGTGATGTTGGCGGACTTGAAGTTTCCGTTGTTGCCACCGCCGGTGTCGCCGGTGTCGCCCGGTCCCTTGATGGGCGGCGGCGGAGGCGGCGGGGGAAGTTCGGGGGGCGGCGGCGGGAGTTCGCCACCACCGCCACCGGCGCCACCGGGAGGGGTGGGAGGCGGCGGCTGGCTGGGCGGGGGCGGCGAATAGCTCGCGACCGCGACGGTGTTGTACTTGCCGGCCAGCGTGTTGCCGACCTGGCGCATGTCGTTGGTCATCATGTCGACGGCTTCGGGGAAGTCCGCGATGTGCGCGCGGCCGTCGTCGAGGACGTGCCCCGCCGCGATGACCTGCTGGGCGTAGTAGCTGTCGATGTAGCGCAGGGTCTGCTGCGCCCAGTCGAGGTAGGCGGCGGAGTTGGCCAGCTCGACCGGGATGCTGCGCCCGCCACCGCCGTCGGTGATCATGTGCGCCAGCGCGTCGAACTTCGCCGCCAGGTCGTTCGTCATGGCCTTGAACTTGGCCGCGGCGGTGCCCTGCCACGGTCCGTCGTCGCCGGCGAGAGCGGCGGCCTGGTCCTTCACGGCCTGGCCGATCGTGGTCAGGTTCGCCTGGGTGGTCTGGAAGATGCCGGCGGCGACCTGCAGCGACTGCCAGTTCACGTTGCCGTAGGCGCGGTCGAGGTTGCCCTGGCCGGCGGACATCGCGCCGCCGCCGAGGATCGCGGCCTCGATCTGCTTCCAGGTCATTCCGTTGAAGTCCTGACCCGGATCACCGCTGGTGTTGGCCGCCGGGGTGGACCCGTCCGACCAGATGCCGCTGCCGTCTTCCTGGAACCCGTGGCTGTTGTTCGGGTTCGGGCTGTCGTTCTTGCCCATCCTGCCTCGTTCTCTCGGAACCCGGAACCGCCGCTCCCGTGACCGGGATCAGCTCTTCTTGCTGCCTGCGTTGTTGATCTCGGTGCCGACCGCGCTGAAGTACTCGTTGTACTTGTCGGCCGTCATGTTGTTGGCGTTGTCCTGCTCGTCGTATTCCTTCGACGCCTTGTTCACGGCCTCCGAAAGGTCGTGCAGCGACGTGACGAGGTCCTGGATCGTGGCCCGCACGGTGTCGCGCGCTCCGCCGGTGCCCGTGATCTGGGTGACGATCTTGGTCTGGGCGGTGGCGAAGACACCGGGCTTGAGCACGATGCTGTCGAGCTGGTTGGGCAGGTCCTTCAGCGGACCGTCGGCGAGGGTCTGCATGTTCTTCGCGAACGTGCGCATCGCCTCGGTGTTGACCACGGTGTCGCCCTTGCCGCCGGCGGCGCCGTCCTTGCCCGGCACCGGCGGGGGCGTGGTGACCTGACCGTTGTCGGGGATCCACTTGCCGTTGACGCCGGTCGGCGACTGGTCGCCGGGGCTGTGGAACGTGGGGTGGTCGTTCTTGTTGTCGTTGCTGTGGTCGATGGTGGAGCCGTCGTTGGTGCCGTACGTCATGGGCGATCGACCGTCCTTTCAGGTCAGTGGACCGGCGGGCACACGTGGGGCGCGGCGGATCCCCGCCACGCCCCGGGCAGCCCGCGCGGCGATCAGTGCGTGACGAAGGAGGCCGCGATGCGGCTCTCGGCGTCGCCGGTACCGCCGTTGATCGTGTTGAGGGTGCCGGCGGCGGCGTCGAGGGCGACGGGCAGGGCTTCGGCCTGCTGGTGGCAGTAGTTGTAGGCGTCCTGGAACTGGTCGGCGGCCACACCGGTCCAGCTCTCACGCTGAGAGTCGATGGTCTTCTTCATCGCGTCGAGCAGGTCGCTGATCGACTGGGCCTGCTGCTTGGCCTGGCCGACGGTGGATTCCATCTGGACGAAGTTGATCTTGAACTGGCCGAGAGCCATGGGATTTCCTTTCAGGAGAACCGGAGTACGGGCGGATCACATGCCGGGGAGGCCGGCGGGCGTGAGCGGCGTGCCGATCTGCGCCGCCTGCGCGCGCACCGTCGCGTTGTTGTCGCCGTCCTGCTGGTCGTAGTTGGCCGCGCCGGTGTTGACCTGGCCCATGAGCTCGTTGAGCTTGTCGATGATGTTGCGCACCGTCTGGTGGAACTGACCCATGGCCTCGTTGAACAGGTTGGCGCTGTCGGCCTGCCACGTCTCGAACAGCGAGAGCATGGTGTTGTCGACCTGGGTGTCGACCTGACCGATCTGCTCCCCGGTGTCGTGGATCGTCTGCGCTCCCTGGCGCATGACGTCTGTATTGACAAGAGCACCGTCGGCTGAAGCCACGTTCGTCTCCTTAACTCATCGCACTTTTGGAATTTGTCGACTTGTCGTCGAAGCGGGTCACCGTCCGCGCGGGCCACATCCGGAAGACGGATATCCACGAGTGCCATGACTCCGGCTCATCGCTTCCCGGGCAGGTTGAGTGGAGTAGGCGGCACCAACGTAAAGGAGTTCCCGGCTTTCGCAGCCGGGTTGTTCCCCTCTGGACACTCGGGGATGACCGGGAGTGCAGGGTCGAGAAAATCGGACAAAATGCGACAAGTCCCAGCAAGACGCGGGTGCGGCTGACCAGATCGAGCCGCCGCTTGCCCCTTTGTCCGCCGAGATCTGCATGGGAGGCCATTGCCGGAAAGTGTCGGTGCGGCCCCGTAGAGTGCCAGCCGTGATCGACCAGCTGAGCATCCCGACCGAAGCAGGTTCCTTCGACGCGATCGCCTCCGGGCCGGAGGACGGTCGCCCCGTACTGCTGCTCCACGGCTTCCCCGAGGCCGCCGTGGAGTGGGAACACCAGGTGGCGACCCTCGGCGTGCTCGGCTACCGCGCCGTGGCACCGGACCAGCGGGGGTACTCGCCGGACGTTCGACCCGAACGAGCGGCGGAGTACGGTATTTCTACCCTGGTGGAAGACGCCGTGGCAATGGCGGATGCGTTGGGGTGGCAGAAGTTCGACCTCGTCGGGCACGACTGGGGCGGGGCCGTCGCGTGGTGGACCGCCGACGCGCACCCGGACCGGCTGCGCAGCCTCGCCGTGGTGTCCACCCCCCACCCGGGAGCGCTTTCCGCAGCGTTGAAGACCGACGAGGACCAGCACCAGCGGTCGGCGTACATGGCCGAATGGCGTTCGACGCCGGCCACCGAACGCAAGATGCTCGCCGACGGCGCCCGCGCGCTGCGTGACATCTTCGACCGCCGCATTCCGCCGAGCCGGATCGACGAGTACGTGCGGCGGCTGGAGGAACCGGGCGCGCTCACGGCCGCGCTGAACTGGTACCGCGGCGGGCGGCCGGGAGGGAAGATCGGCAAGATCGACGTGCCGACGCTCTACGTGTGGTCCACCGAAGACGTCGCTTTCGGCTCCACCGCGGCGTTCGACACCGCCAACTGGGTCACCGGGCCGTACCGGTTCGAGATGCTCGAAGACGTGTCGCACTGGGTCGCCGAAGAAGCGCCCGAGGCCCTCACGTCCCTGATCGTCGAGCACCTCGGCAGCCACTGACGAAGGAGCCGGCCCGGGTTTTTGCCGGTGCATGGGAATTATTGCCGAAATTCGTCCACTTTGGACATTTGGTGAGATCGTTCCGGTTGGCGGCGGTGGTCGCGCCGCGTCAAGGGCTGGGACCGGGAGTTCACCCTGCACGGGTATCGCTGGCTGTTGGCCCGATGCGGCAGGTCACAGAGAGTGTTCACTTGGTGAAGCCGGCCGTGTTTTGTCCACTTCGGACTCGGTCGTTCACTCTGGCCGGTCACCGCGGCCGCGTTCCTCCGCCGAGACCGTGACGGACCGTGCCGATCGGCCACCCGAACCGGCAAGAACGGCACGGCCACCCGCCTTGCGGTACCTCGTCGGTGGAACTCTGGTGTTCAGTGGTCACGTGGACACCATCACCGAACCCGAGGCCGAGCGCATCGTCTTCGTCACCGAGGACGGCGAGCCGACGGGCGAGACCGGACCGAAGCTCGCGAGCCACCACGGTGAGACGCGGCTGCACCTCGCGTTCTCGTGTTATGTGCTGCGCCGGTCGGACCAGGCGTTGCTGATCACGCAACGCGCGCTGGACAAGAAGGTGTGGCCGGGGGTGTGGACCAACAGCGTCTGCGGGCACCCCGCTCCGGGCGAGTCGCTGCCCGACGCCGTGCGCCGGCGCGCCGCGTACGAGATCGGGTTGCCGCAGTTGCAGGACCTCGAGGTGGTGCTGCCGAAGTACCGCTACCGCACGCCGCCGTTCCAGGGGATCGTGGAGAACGAGTTCTGCCCGGTGTTCGTCGCGTGGGTCGATGACGACCCCCGGCCCAACGCCGAGGAAGTCGGTGGCTGGCGCTGGATCTCGTGGGCCGATTACACACAGTTGCTCGAAAGCACTGAGGTCAACGTGAGTTACTGGGCCAAAGACCAGTACGCGCAGCTCAAGGACAAGAAACCCTTTTCGGCGTTGGAGCAACAGAACTTCGGTGCGTGACAAAACCCGGCCCTCGTCGTCCACTTGAGCGATATTCGCTTTCGCGCGTACCGATGACTCAAGCCATCGCTCCTTTACGACGACAACCATGAGGTGGCGGAGGTGGGTGTGGCGGCCGAGGACGAGCTCACGGCGGGTGCACCCGCTCCCGATCTGCTGAGCCTGCACGAGACGATCGCCGGCATGTTCGCCAAGCAGGGCGACTGGCGGCGCGCGTACGAACACCTGCGGTCCGCGCTCGACATCGCGCGGGCCGGCAGCTTGCGGGACCCGCTCACGTCGAGCTACAACCGCCGTTACCTCGACCAGCGGCTGCCCGGGTTGCCGGCCGCGCGCGGGCTCGCCGTCGCGCTGATCGACCTCGACCGGTTCAAGCACGTGAACGACACGTACGGTCACCTCCTCGGCGATCGCGTGCTCTGTCGTGTTGCCGATCTCCTGCAGGAAGAGCTGCCGCCCGAGGGGTTCTGCGCCCGGTACGGCGGTGAGGAGTTCGCGCTCGTGCTGCCGGGCGTCGATGCGGCGGGGGCCGTGCGAATCGTCGAGGCCGCCCGCACGCGGGTCGCCCGTCACCCCTGGTCAGAACTTCAGCCCGGGCTGCGAGTCACCATCAGCGCCGGTCTCGCGCACGCTTCCGCCGGCCCGGTGTCCGCCCAGCGGCAACTCCTGCGCGCCGACAACCTCCTCTACGCGGCGAAACGCGCGGGGCGCAACAAAGTCGCCTATCACGACCGCGAAACGACGCGCGTCATTACCCACTCTGAGTAACGGATAGCGGCGCTTACTCCCCTTTGCTTGCTCCAATCTTCACCTGTTCGTCCGCTTCGGGCCGCCCTGGGTCGACTCATGGTGAAGAAATTCGCGGGAGGGTGTCGTCACGAACGGCGGGTATCCGTACGATAACGAAAACCTCCCGAGGAACGACGTGCCGTGGGAGAGCCGGAACGAAAGGCGCCGCCGCCGGTTCGTAAGTGCCCGAAGTGCGAAAGGAGTCCGAGTGCCCGACGATCGCCCCCAGCCCGGCACCGGTCGCCACTCGGACAGCGCAACCCCTCGCCCCGGCCGCCGCCGCTCCATGGAGACCCAGGGCGGGATCAGCGTCTCGGACGTCGTCGCCCGCCACACGGGCGAACGCCCGACCTTCGACACGGAGGACTCGGACCCTGGTTCGCGGCGGGCCGAGCCGCGGGGTTACGGCTCGAACGGGTCGAACGGCTCGGGCAGGTACTCCGACGGGGCATCCGGGTTCAACGGCTCTGCTGGCGCTAATGGGAGCCGCTCGGCCGGCACTTCCGGCACCTCCAGCGCCGACGGTGGGTACTCCGCGGGCTCCAACGGCTCGTCCGGGTCCTACGGCGGGCACTCCGCCGACACCAACGGGACTTCCACCTCGGGCGCACGCCGCGCCGAAGACTCCCGCGCCTACTCCGCGAGCACGAGTTCAGCCAGCTCCTCCACCGGTTCCCGCGCGGGCTCGCGCCGTGCCGCGGATTCGGGTGCTTCGCACCTCGCGGAGGAGACCTACTCGACTTCCTCCCGCCGCCACCGCAGCGACGACTCGGACTCCGGCACCTCCCACCTCGCCGAGGAGACTTCCTCCCGCCGCCACCGCGCCGAGCAGCCGCCACCCCGCGGCCGCCGCGCCCGAGCCGATGACGACCCGCCCGCCGCACCCTCGGCGGGCGGCCCCGTGCTCCGCCCGGATTCCCCGGCCGGACGCACCTCGCACGCCGCGGATTCCGCCGGGCTGAACTCACACTCCGCGGACGCTCCGGACTCGCCGCCGTCGCGCGGCGCCCGCCGGGCCTCGCCGGAACCGCCTTCCCCCCGGCGCCCGACGACCTCGCAGTCACTCCCCACCGGCCGCCGCCGCGCCCCGGAGCCCCCGGCTCCGAGCGGCACCCACGCGGTGCCCGACCACGACCCGGATTTCTCGGACCTCCCGGCCACCCACACCCCCGCCCGCCGCCACGGCACCCCCGACCCGGCCGACCACCCCCACACCCCCGGCCGAACCGCCGCGACCCCGCCCCCTCCCGGCGGCCGTCCTTCCCGCCCCAACGGCATGCCGACGACCGGCTCCATGCCACACCCGGCCGGCCCCAACGGCAAGCCTGGCCCGAACGGCATGCCGAACCCCGGCGCGCTCGCCGACCACAACGGCCAGGCCACACCCAAAGGCACCCCCGGCCGCACCGGCGCCCGCACCAACGGCACCCCCGGCCCGAACGGCGCAGCACCCCCCGCCGGCATGCCCACCACCGGCTCCATGCCACACCCGGGCGGTCCCGCCGGCCCCAACGGCAAGCCGGGCCGCAATGGCATGCCAAGTCCCAGCGGCATGCCTGGTCCCAGCGGCATGCCCAGCGCCAACGGCGTGCCGGGTCCCGAGCGGGCTGCCGGACGCAATGGCATGCCCGGGCCCCGCGCCTTGCCAGGAACCAACGGCGGGAACGGCAAGCCCGACCCGAACGGCAACTCGGGCCCGCAAGCCCTCCCGAATGGCAAGCCGGCCCCGAATGGCAACACCGCCAACGGCATGCCAGGTGCCAACGGCATGCCGGGTGCCGAGCGGATTGCCGAGCGCAACGTCAAGACCGGACCCAACGGCATGCCCAGCAACGGTGGCGTGCCAGGACCCGACACTTCTGCCGACGCCAATGGCAAGACCGGCCGCAATGGCATGCCCGGACCCCGTGCCATGCCGGGAGCCAACGGCGGGAACGGCAAGACCGGCCCGAACGGCAGTTCAGGTCCGCAAGCCCTGCCCCACGGCAAGCCTGCCCCGAATGGCAACTCCGCCGCCAACGGCATGTCGGGTGCCAACGGCATACCAGGTGCCGAGCAGGGTGCCGGACGCAACGGCAAGACCGGGCCCAATGGCAAGCCCGGGCCCAATGGCAAGCCCGGCGCCAACGGCGTGCCCGCTGCCGAGCGGGTTGCCGGACCCAATGGCAAGCCCGGCACCAATGGCAAACCCGGAACCAATGGCTTGCCCGGCAACGGCGGCCTGCCCGGCGCCGGGCAGGTTGCCGGGCGCAATGGCAAGCCCGGCGACGGCGGCCTGCCAGGAGCCGACACGCCTGCCGACGCCAACGGCAAGCCCGGCGCGAATGGCAAGCGGCGGCCGCCGGGGAGGGCCACCGCGAGGCCCGGGCCGAATGGTGCCCCCGTGGGCGGTAAGCCCGTTGTGGAGCAAGGGTTCGCGGCTGATGCCTCGAGCGAGGGTGGGCAGAACGGCGAAACCGGCCAAGGCGCCGAACCCGCCGGCCAGCCCTCCAAGGCCGAGCGCACCCAGCTCACCTCGCCTGTCGGCGAGCGCACCCAGCTGACCCCGCCCGTTGACGGCAAGCAAGCACCCCAGCCACAACGCCCGCCCCGCCAGCGCAGAACCCCCGTGCGCCCCGCCGGCGTGCCCGCGAGGTCCGAGCTCGATCCGTTGACCATGACGGACGAGATGGAAGCCATCGACGAAGCCACGCAGTACCGGCGGAAAATCGACCACTCCCTGGCCCGCTTCTCCGCCGCCCACGACGAGATGCTGGCGGAGGAGGACAAGCGCCGGGAAAGGATGGCGCGGTTCACGGCGCGGCCGGTGGCCTTGTTCGAGCAGACGAGGACCGCCCTGCAGCGCGTGGTGGCGCCCACCGGGATCCAGCGGGCGATCACCGACGAGGAAGAAAGCCCTGACAGCACCGAAAACCCCGAAGAGCGCGCCCCTCAGACACGGCTGCAGGAGAAGAAGCAGCGGCACAACGAACGGGCCATCCGCATCGGCCGCATCGTGCTCATCGTGCTCGCTATCCTGGTGCTGCTCGGCACCGGCGTCGCCTGGGGGGCCGTGAACTGGTTCGACGCCAAGTTCACGGAGGTCTCCGCGCTGGACGAGAACTCGAAGGACATCCTCGACGCCGGCGCCCAGGCCAACGACGAGAACTTCCTCATGGTCGGCTCCGACAGCCGCGACGGGGCGTCCGCGGAAGAGGGCGTCGGGACAGCCGAGAGCAACCCCGGGGCGCGCTCGGACACCGTGATGGTCGCCCACGTGCCGGCGGACCGGAAGCGGGTCGTCGTGGTGAGTTTCCCGCGGGACCTGGAGATCGCGCGGCCCGACTGCAACCGCTGGGACCCGGGCAAGTCCGAGACGACCGACGAGGTCGTGGCCGGGCAGGACATCGCGAAGCTCAACACCGCGTACGCCGTCGGTGGCCCGCAGTGCGTCACGAAGGTGATCCAGAAGATCACCGGCCTGCGCATCAACCACTTCGTCGGCATCGACTTCAACGGCTTCAAGGACATGGTCGACGCGGTGCACGGCGTGACCATCCAGAACGAGAAACCCATCGACGACGAGGTGCTCGGCAAGGTCCTGCTGGAGACCGGCAACGTCACGATCTCCGGCGACCAGGCCCTCAACTACGTGCGCGCCCGCCACGTGAAGGGCGACCCGACGTCGGACTACGGGCGGATCAAGCGGCAGCAGTCGTTCATCGGAGCGTTGCTGAAGAAGGTCATGTCGTCCGACGTCGTGCTTGATCCGGGCAAGCTGTCCGGCTTCATCACGGCGTTCGCGAAGGCCACGTTCGGCGACAACCTCGGCGTGCAGCAAATGATGACACTCGCCCAGTCGATGCGCGGCGTCGATCCGTCGAAGATCACTTTCATGACCGTGCCCACCACCGGCACGGCCAACAAGCGCGGCAACGAAGTCCTCGTGAAGTCCAGAACGGACTCGCTCTTCGGAGCCCTGCGCGACAACACCCCGCTGCCTGGGGAAAAGCCCACGACCGCGGCCGATGCGGGTGCGGCGAAGGTCGACGACAAGAGCACCGACGGCTGAGCCCGCAGGATTCGTTAGACCGGATTCACGTGCGGTTCACCCGGCGATGCGGTATTCGGACAATGCGCGTCGTAGGGTATGGCCATGCGTGAGGCTTACCATGTCGAACTCGATCAACTCGCCGAAAACCTGGCCGCCATGTCGGCGCAGGTCGCCGAGGCCATGGAGCTGGCCACCAAGGCCCTTCTGGAGGTCGACCTGGGCCTCGCGGAGCAGGTGATCAGCGACGACGCGAAGGTCGACGACGCGCGCGCCGAGTGCGAGGAGCAGGCCTACGCGCTGCTCGCCCTCCAGGCGCCCGTCGCCACGGATCTGCGGACCGTGCTCGCCGCCATCCACGCCGCCGAGAGCCTCGAGCGCATGGGCGACCTCGCCCTGCACGTCGCCAAGGCCGCGCGCCGGCGCCACCCCGAGGCGGTGCTGCCCGACTCGGTCAAGCCGTACTTCACCGAGATGGGCCGCGCGGCCGTGAAGCTCGCCCGCCAGGCCGAGCAGGTCATCAAGTCCAAGGACGTCGACGCCGCCAAGGACCTCGAGGCCGAGGACGACCAGGTCGACGACATCCACCGGCACCTCTTCACCGTGCTGATGGACCGCGAGTGGCCCTACGGCGTCGCCGCGGCCGTCGACGTCACGCTGCTCGGCCGCTTCTACGAGCGCTACGCCGACCACGCCGTCTCGGTCGCCAAGCGCATGATCTTCGTGGTCACGGGCCACATGCCGGGCTACGACTCGGACGAGGACCTCAACGTCTGATCCCGACGTCCGAACGAAAGGCCGCTTCCCACCGGGGAAGCGGCCTTTTGCTGTCCCGGCCACCCACAACGAGAAACGGCCCCTCCATCCGAAGTGGACAAAGGGGCCGCTTTCCGTACGGGCGAAGAACGATCAGCCGAAGCGGCCCGAGATGTAGTCCTCGGTCGCCTTCTCGTCCGGGTTGGAGAAGATCTTCTCCGTGTCGTTCAGCTCGATCAGCCGGCCCGGCTGGCCGACGCCGGCGAGGTTGAAGAACGCCGTCTGGTCGGAAACACGCGCCGCCTGCTGCATGTTGTGCGTGACGATGACGATCGTGTAATCCTTCTTCAGCTCGCCGATCAGGTCCTCGATGGCCAGGGTCGAGATCGGGTCGAGCGCGGAACACGGCTCGTCCATCAGGAGCACGTCGGGCTGCACCGCGATGGCGCGGGCGATGCAGAGCCGCTGCTGCTGACCACCGGAGAGGCCGCCGCCCGGCTTGTTGAGCCGGTCCTTGACCTCGTTCCACAGGTTGGCCCCCCGCAGCGCACGCTCGGCGATCTCGTCGAGCTGCTTGCGGTTCTTGGTGCCGCCCAGGCGAAGCCCGGCCACCACGTTGTCCTTGATGGACATGGTGGGAAACGGGTTGGGGCGCTGGAACACCATGCCGATCGTGCGGCGCACCTGCACCGGGTCCACGGCCGAGGCGTAGATGTCCTCGCCGTCGAGCAGCACCTCGCCGTCGACCCGGGCGCCCGGGATCACCTCGTGCATCCGGTTGAGCGTGCGCAGCACGGTCGACTTACCGCAGCCCGACGGCCCGATGAACGCGGTGACGTTGCGGGGCGGCACATTCAGCGTGACGCTGTCCACGGCGTGGAACTTGCCGTAGTAGATGTCTACGTCCTTGACGTCGATTCGCTTGGCCATGACTCACTTCTTCTTCGGGGCGAGGAGCCGGGAGAGCAGGGTGGCGAGCAAGTTCAGGATCGCGATGATGATGACCAGCGTCAACGCCGCGCCCCAGATCCGGTCGAAACCGACGCTCCCGGGGTCGAGCGAGTTGGTCACGCGCTCGTTGTTCATCACCAGCGGCAGTGCGGCCTGCTCGCCGTCGAAGGGGTTCCAGTTCACGTAGGCCGAGTAACCCACGAGGACCAGCAGCGGCGCCGTCTCGCCCATCACGCGGGCGAGCGCCATCATGATGCCGCCGATGATGCCGGACAGCGCCGTCGGGAGCACGATCTTCATGATCGTCTTCCACTTCGGCACACCCAGCGCGTAGGACGCCTCGCGCAGGTCGTCCGGCACGATCCGCAGCATTTCCTCCGACGAGCGGACGACCACCGGGATCATGAGCAGCACCAGGGCCAGCGACACCGCGAAACCGCTGCGCGGCAGGCCGAGCGTGGTGATCCACAGCGCGTAGATGAACAGCGCGGCCACGATCGAGGGGACACCGGAGAGGATGTCGACCATGAACGTGGTGGCCTTCGCGAGCTTGCCGCGGCCGTACTCCACCAGGTAGATCGACACCAGCAGGCCGATCGGCACCGCGATGACCGCGCAGATCAGGCCCTGCTCCAGCGTGCCGATGATGGCGTGCACCACACCGCCGCCGACCTCGTCGCTGAGCACGGAACCGAAGTCCTCGGTCCACCAATTCGTGAACGGGATCCGCTTGATGCCGTTGACGATCACGGTGTAGAGCACCCACACCAGGGGCACCACGGCGATCAGGAACGCCAGCCACACCAGCACCGTGGCGAAGCCGTTCTTGGCCTTGCGGGCCAGGCTGACCTGCTGGAACGGAGGCGTCACGGCGGGACGTTCGAGCGTTGTGGACATGGTCAGTCCACCTTCCTGCTGATCACGGACCGGGCGGCGAAGTTCACCAGGAACGTCAGCACGAACAGCACCAGGCCGGCCGCGATGTACGCACCGGCGGAGGTGGCGTTGTTGAACTCGCTGTAGTTCGCGGCGATCTTCGACGCGAACGTCGCACCACCGTCGAAGAGGCTCCAGTCGAAGTTGCGGCCCTGCGGGATGAGCAGGATGACCGCGAGCGCGATGGTCTCACCGAGCGCGCGGCCGAGGCCCAGCATGGACGCACCGATGTAACCGGCCTTGCCGAACGGCAGCACCGTGGTGCGGATGACCTCCCAGCGGGTGGCCCCCAGCGCCAGCGCGCCTTCGATGTGCGGGGTCGGCGTGCGTTCGAACACCTCGCGCGAGAGCGACGTGATGATCGGCAGGATCATCACCGCCAGCACGATGCCGGCGGTGAAGATCGTGCCGCGCACGTTCGGCTGCACGTTGCCGGGCGCGAAGAGCGGGAACCACGAGAACGTGGAGTTCACCCACAGCGAGAACGGCTCGATGGCCGGGGCGAACACGATGATGCCCCACAGGCCGAAGATGATCGACGGCACTGCGGCGAGCAGGTCGATCACGTACGCGAAGCCGCGGGCGAGCCGCTTCGGCGCGTACTGCGTGAGGAACAGGGCGATGCCGAGCGAAACCGGCATGGCGATGATCAGCGCCACCAGCGAGGTGGCCACGGTGACCTCCGCGAGGTCCGCGATGCCGAACGCCATGTTCGCCGGGTCGTTGGTCGACCACCCGTGGTTGAACAGGAAGTTGACCTTGTCGACCCGCAGTGCCGGGATGGCCTGGATGATCAGGAAGACCCCGATCAGGCCGATCAGCGCGACGACGAAGATGCCGGCCCCGGTGGTCAGGTTCTGGAAGATGCGGTCACCGGCCCGCACCTTCTTCGGGTTCTCCCGCGCGGGCGGCCTTTCGGGGGCCGGCGCGGATGCTGTGTCCGAAATCGGATCCTCCGGGAACGCTCGGGCGGACGACGAACGCCCACCGGGGCCGCCGGTGGGCGTTCGCGTCGAGGATGACTCGCTCATCGACTGGTTGCGTCCTGCGTTTGGTTACTCAGACCTGTCGAGGATAAATCAGGAAATCGCCTTGACGGCGGTCAGCACCTTGTCCTGCAGGCTCTGCGGGATCGGCACGTAACCCTTGCTCGACAGCTGCTGCTGGCCGGTCGTGGCCGACACCGTCAGGAACGCCTTGACGGCCTTCGAGACGTCCGCGTTCGAGTACTTGGAGCACACGAGCTCGTAGGTCGTGAGCAGCAGCGGGTAGGCACCCGGGGTGTTGCTCGCGTAGATCTTGTTCAGGTCGAGCGCGAGGTCGTTGGAGCCCGCGTTCAGGAAGGTCGCGGCGTCGAGGGACTTCGCGACGTTCTCAGCCGAGAGCTCGACACCGCCGGAACCGCTGTCGATCTTGGCCGGGGTGACGCCGTCCTTGGCGAACGCGCCCTCCACGTACGTGATCGAGCCGTCGGCACCCTTGACCGTGGTGGCGACACCGTTCGAGCCGGAGGCACCGTTGCCGACACCGCCGTTGAACTTCTTGCCGGCTCCCTTGGTCCAGTCGGCCGGGGCCGCGGCACCGAGGTACTTCTGGAAGTTGTCGGTGGTGCCCGACTCGTCCGAGCGGGAGACGACCTGGATCGGCTTGTCCGGGAGCGTGAGGCTCTCGTTGCCCTTGACCGCCTTGATGGCCGGGTCGTTCCAGTTCTTGATGGCGCCGGTGAAGATCTTCGCGATCACCGACGGCGTGAGGGTCAGACCCTGGACACCGTCCAGGTGGTAGCCGATCGCCACGGGGCCGACGACCATCGGGATGTTCCACGCCGGGGAGGCGCAGCGCGCGGTGGCGGCGGCGAGGTCCGCGCCGGTGGCCGGGGAGTCCGTGCCGCCGAAGTCGACCTGGTTGCCGTTGAACTGCTTGACACCCGCACCCGAACCGCTGGCGGTGTAGTTGACCTTCTGACCGCTGCACGCCTTGCCGTAGGCCTGGTTGAAGACGTCGACGGCGTTCTTCTGCGCCGTCGAGCCCTCACCGGACAGCGGGCTCTTGCCACCGCAGTCGACCTGCGCGGTGCCGGTGGCGGCGGGGGCGGCGGCCGAGCTGGAGTTGCTGCTGTTGCTCGCCGCGGGGTCGCTACCACAGGCGGCGAGCACCAGGGCGGCGCTCGCCACGATGCCCACGGCACCAAGGGGCCGCATGATCTTCACTGCATTTCCTCCACTCGGAGACTTCGCCGGATCGGCACGCATCTCAGCGCGCCGGATCCGGACATTAGGCAGCCCCGGTGGACGGTCCCCCTTGGAGAGATGAACGCAAAGTGAACAAGACACCGTATGTGAGCAGGGCGACTACGCCGAAAGGGTGTCGTGTCTCTGCTGTGACCTGCGCGTACGCAGAAAGTAACACGGGGAGTGCCCGGAGTCGACGGTGACTACCGACCGTACTGGACGTCGGTTTCGAAACGCGTGAACCCCAGCTTCTCGTACACCGCCAGTGCCGGAGCGTTGTCACCCTCGACGTAGAGGATGACTTGGCGTAGTCCCCGATCGCGCAGGTACCGCAGGCCCGCGAGCGTGAGCGCCTTGCCGAGGCCACCACCCTGCGTGTCCGGATCGACCCCGACGACGTACACCTCCCCGACCGGCTCACCGCCGAAGCGCCCGGGCACGGCCTCGTGCACCTTGGTCCAGTGGAAGCCGACCACGGCGCCGTCCGCGTTCTCCGCGAGGAAGAAGCCCGCGGGGTCGAACCACGCCTGCGCTTCCTCGCCGCGCAGCTCGTCGACGGTGAACGCGCCCTGCTCCGGGTGCCAGTCGAACGCGCGCGCGTTGACGGCGATCATCGCTTCCTCGTCCTGCCCCGGCACGAAGGTGCGCAGCCGCAACCCTTCGCGCAGCACGGGTTCGGGCCAGTCGGCGCCCTCGACTTCGACGTGCAGGATCAGCAGCTCGCGCTGCCGGCCGAGGCCGAAACCCCGCGCCAGCGCGGCGGCCCCGGCGCTGTCGCCGTGTGCCCACACGCGCGCGGTTTCGGCGGCCTTCGCGTCGAGCTCGCGGGCCAGCGCGGTGCCGACGCCGCTGCGCCGGAGATCGGGGTGCACCACGAGCTCGGCGACCTGACGGCCGTAGGAGTCGCCTTCGGTGTCCAGGTGCGCGTAGCCGGCGGGCTCGCCGTCGAAGCGCGCGAGCAGGTGCAACCCGCCCGCGAACTCGCGCGGCAACGGACCGGTCGCGGCCACCTCGGGCCGCCCGTCGGCCGCCTTCGCCGCCAGCAGCACCGCACGGATCGCCTCGACCACGTCGGCGCCGGGTTCGGCCGTCCAGCCCGTCAGTTCGATTTCCGCCACGAAGCCGACATTACCCACGCGCGCGGCCGCGGGAAGGGGCTGTCCCGGTGTGGCTTCAGCGGCTCGTGTACTCGGACGCGGGCGAGTCGGTGGACTCGATCGCCGGCGCGGACTGCTTCGCACCGGATTTCGCGGGGCGCTCGAACTTGTAGCCGACGTTGCGGACCGTGCCGATCATCTGCTCGTGCTCCGGGCCGAGCTTGGCGCGCAGGCGCCGCACGTGGACGTCGACCGTGCGCGTGCCGCCGAAGAAGTCGTAACCCCAGACTTCCTGCAGCAGCTGCGCGCGCGTGAAGACGCGTCCGGCGTGCTGCGCGAGGTACTTCAGCAGCTCGAACTCCTTGTACGTGAGCTCGAGCGTGCGCTTGCGCAGGCGTGCGGTGTAGGTGGCCTCGTCGATCACGAGGTCGCCCACGCGCAGCTCGGCCTCGACCTGGCCGGACCCGCCGTCGCGCGTGGTCACCAGGCGCAGACGGGCGTCGACCTCGGCGGGGCCGGCGGTGGGCAGGAGGATGTCGTCGGTGCGCCACTCGGAGCTCACGGCCACCAGGCCGCCCTCGCCGACCACGGCGATCACCGGGGTGCTCGTGTCGTCGTCGGCGCCCTTGAGCAGGCGGCAGAGGCTCTTCGCCGAGGCGAGGTCGCTGCGCGCGTCGAGCAGGATCACGTCGCGGTGCCCGGCGTCTAGCAACGCCGTCACCTCGGGCTCGCGGACGCGTACGGTGTGGGGCAGCAGGTCGAGTGCCGGGAGCACCGAGGTGGGGTCGGTCTCCGCGGTCAGCACGAGAAGGTCCAGGCTCATGGAGCCGCACCGCCTTCTGGTCAGGGCCTGTCGTACGGCCTCGAACGTGGGCCTCGGTCGGTGCTGAGTGAGAATACCGGGTGAACAACACGTCACCTAGCCCGTGCTGGATCGATCACACCTGGCACAACACCCCGTCCCACCAGGAACAGGAGAACCGACGCGATGGTGAGCAGGCCCGTGACGCGGGACGACCGACCGGCACCTCGGCCGGACAACCGACGTCGCGGACGGCGCGTCCGCCGCTGGGTCATCGTGCTCGGGGTCCTCGTGATCCTGCTGGTCGGAGCCGATTTCGGGGCCGCCGCGTTCGCCGAGCACACGATCTCGCAGAAGGCTCGCCAACAGCTCGGCCTGAGCGACGACCCGTCGGTGGACATCCACGGTTTCCCGTTCCTCACGCAGGCCCTCTCGGGTGACTACAGTCACATCACCGTGTCGGCCGACGGCGTGCCGGTCGGCGGCGAACTGCGTGACCTGGGCGTGAGCGCCGAGCTCGAAGACGTCACCGCGCCGCTGTCGGACCTCACCGCGGGCAACACGAAGAACGTGAAGATCGGCAAGCTCACGGGCGCCGTCACGATCAAGGCCTCGGACATCGCACGCATCTCTCCACTGGACAAGATCCAGAACCTGCGCATCGACCAGAGCACGCAGGCGTACGTGAAGTACGGCGACACCGACCAGGGCCAGCAGCCCGACCCCACGCCGACCAACGCGGCGGGCGAGCCGCAGGACGACAACGTCGCCGGCCTGCGCCTTTCGGGCGATGTGCAGGTGGCCGGGCAGAAGGTGGAGATCTTCTGCTTCGCGCTGATCGAGCTCAAGGGCAAGACGATCACGATCACCCCGCACCGCCTGCAGTTCGGGAATGATCAGGAGACCACCGTCGTTCCGGACGCTGTGCAGAAGGCGCTCCTGCCGAACTTCCGCGCCTCGATCGACACGAGCACGCTGCCGCTCTCGGTCACCCCGACCGCGGTGCGCGTGGACAGCGGCTCCGTGACGATCAAGGGCGAGGCGACGAACGTGAACTTCTCGGACCTGTCGACGTCGAAGGGGTGAGTGCCCGGTGACCGGAGTCTGGGTGCTGCTGGCCACGCTGGTGGTCGCGGCCGTGGCCGGCCTGCTGCTCAAGGCCCGCAACGGCAAGGTGCGCGCGGCCAAGCCCGTCCGCTCCGGTCAGCTGCCCGCCGCGGTCGCCGACGCTCTCGACCCGGCCGCGGCCGTCACGCTGGTCCAGATCTCCACCACGTTCTGCGCACCCTGCCGCCACACGCGCGCGATCCTCTCTTCGCTGGCCGACAAGACCGAGGGACTGCACCACGTCGACCTCGACGTGACCGACCAGCCCGAGGTCGCGCACGCCTTGTCGGTGCTGCGCACACCCACCACGCTGGCGTTGGCGGCGGACGGCCGTGAGCTGTTGCGCGTGGGTGGCGTGCCGAAGGGGCCGGAGCTGCTCGAAGCCCTGCGTCCGCACCTGGCCGAAGCCGACGTCCGCTGAGGCCCGTACCGGGGGTTTCCCAGCTGCCGGGACTCGTCCCAAGGTATGAACGCGGTTCCCAGCCGGTTGGAGCGGTCGGTACCCTCGCTGACGTGGACGAGCTGCCCATCACCCTGCTGACGCAGCGCCGCGCGGTGGATCTGTGCCGCGTGCGCAGCAGCTTGTGTCCGCGCTCTTCGCGCCGGCGCTGAAGCACGTCGTCCGCCGGTTGTCGCACGCTCCACCCGTCCGTGCTTTCGCACGCCCTCACCTCGCCCTCAGCAGGAGGATCCATGCCCGCCGGACCGGCCGTCGACCCGCGCGGCCCGCGGTTCGCCGCGATCATCACCACCGTCGTGCTCGCCGTGGTGCTCGTGACGCAGTGGTGGCCGCTGCTGGCGCTGCAGACCGTGATCTTCGCGGTCGGTGCGTTCGTCGGCCTCAAGCCGGCGCCGTACTCCGTGTTGTACCGGGCGCTCGTCGCGCCGCGGCTGGGCCCGCCCACCGAGCGCGAGGACGCGGCGCCGCTGCGGTTCGCGCAGGCCGTGGGTTTCGTGTTCGCGCTCGTGGGCACGATCGGCTTCATCGCCGGCGTGACCCCGCTGGGCGTCATCGCGACGGCGTTCGCGCTGTTCGCCGCGTTCCTGAACGCCGCGTTCAACTTCTGCCTCGGCTGCGAGATGTACCTGCTGCTCAAGCGTTTCAGCCCGGCCCGGGCTTCCTAGCACTGCCAAACCCCAGAAGGAGAGTCAGCTCCATGAGCCGTGAAGACGCCCTGGTCACCACCCAGTGGGCCGAGGACAACCTGGACACACCCGGTGTGGTCTTCGTCGAGGTCGACGAGGACACGACCGCCTACGACGCCGGGCACATCCGCGGTGCGGTGAAGCTCGACTGGCGCAACGACCTGCAAGACGGCGTGCGCCGTGACTTCGTGAACAAGGCCGCCTTCGAGAAGCTGCTCTCGGAGAAGGGCATCTCGAACGACGACCGCGTGATCCTCTACGGCGGCAACAACAACTGGTTCGCCGCCTACGCCTACTGGTACTTCAAGCTCTACGGCCACGAGAACGTGCAGCTGCTCGACGGCGGCCGCAAGAAGTGGGAGCTCGACGGCCGTGAGCTCAACGCCGACGACGTGAAGCGCGAGCCGACCACGTACACGGCCAAGGAGCAGGACCTGTCGCTGCGCGCGTTCCGCGACGAGGTCGTGCAGTCGATCGGCGCGAAGAACTTCGTCGACGTGCGCTCGCCGGACGAGTTCTCCGGCAAGCTGCTGGCCCCGGCGCACCTGCCGCAGGAGCAGTCGCAGGTGCCGGGCCACATCCCGGGCGCGCTGAACGTGCCGTGGGCCAAGGTCGCCAACGAGGACGGCACCTTCAAGACCGAGGACGAGATCAAGGACCTCTACACCGAGGCCGGCATCGACGACTCGAAGGCGACCATCGCCTACTGCCGCATCGGCGAGCGTTCGTCGATCGCGTGGTTCGCGCTGCACGAGCTGCTCGGCTACGCGGACGTGAAGAACTACGACGGTTCGTGGACGGAATACGGCTCGCTGGTCGGCGTGCCCGTCGAGTTGGGAGCGAAGTGAATGGCTGACGACGGTTGCGGCGCCCCGGTCCAGGTGGCCACGCCCGCTGACTTCGACACTAACGGCCAGGTCGTCCTCGCCGGCAAGGTCACCGGCACCGACGGCCCGCTCGGCGGCGCCTTCGTCCGCCTCCTCGACGGCGGCGGCGACTTCACCGGCGAGGTGGTCGCTTCTCCGGAGGGCGACTTCCGCTTCTACGCGGCGCCCGGCGAGTGGACGGTGCGCGCCCTGCACCGCACGGGCAACGGCGAAGCCTCCGTCACGGCAGAGGGTCCCGGCCTGCACCAGCTGGCGATCTCGGTCGGCTGAGGTTTTTCATGCGACGGGCCCCGGGGGGTTGTTCCCCCGGGGCCCGTCGTGTTTTTTCTTTGCGTGCGGCCGGCGAAGCTCATCGAGCTCGCCGTCTCTTCGTGACTGCGCTCTTCGTGACCGTGCTCACCGCGACGACCCTGCGCGGAGCCTGGCGGCCCCGGGCCGACTATTGTCCTCGCTGTGGAGACCCTGTTTACGATCCTGCTCGCCCTGGCGGCGATCGCCATCGTGTGGTTCGCCTGCTACGTCGTCTACCGGCTGTACGCCGACCAGCGCTGAGCACCATGACCGCCAGTGGCGACGACGCCATCGCGGCCGCGGAAGAGCGCGCGGCGAGCACGCGCACGCGCAACCTGCCGTTGTGGGACGACCTGCCGATCCCGAACGACACGGCCAACCTCCGCGAGGGCCCGGACCTGAACGACGCGTGCCTGGCACTGCTGCCGATCATCGGCGTCTGGCGGGGTGAGGGCGAGGTCGACTACCCGACCATCGACGGGCCGGTCAAGTTCGCGCAGCAGCTCACCATCGCGCACGACGGACGGCCGTTCCTCACCCACGAGGCGCGCGCGTGGCTGCTCGACGACGAGGGCAACGTCATCCGCCCCGCCGCCCGTGAGAGCGGGTTCTGGCGGCCACAGGCGGACGACACGATCGAGCTGCTGCTCACGCACAGCTCGGGCATCGTCGAGCTCTACTACGGCAAGCCGCGCAACCAGACGTCGTGGGAGCTGGGCACCGACGCGGTGATCCGCACGGCCACCGCCAAGGACGTCACCGCGGCGCAGCGGCTCTACGGCCTCATCGAAGGCAGCCTCGGTTACGTCGAGGAGCGCGCGATGATGGGCCAGGAAATGCAGCCGCACACGTCGGCTCTCCTGCACCGAGTGGTCGGCTGACCGGGGCCGTTGCCAATTCGGCCACAAGCAGGCCGATCCCCCACTCGGCACGTGACCGTTACCGCGAAGCCATTCGGCCGTGGCTGTGGCCGGATTGCAAACCATCAGCACAGTACGCTCTGACCATGCTCTGGCGGCCCTGCGGCGAGCACGCCGCCCTGCTCGACTGCGACTCGCTCGCGCAGATGACCGCCGCCCGGGCCACGGTCGACGCCGCGGGCATCGAGGGTGTTGCCGAGCTCGTGCCCGGCGCCCGCAGCCTGCTGGTCGTGGCCGAACCCGGGTCGCGCGCGCTGACCGCGGTCCGGGAGCTGCTCGCCGGCGCCGACCTCACTCAGCCGCCCGCCGGCTCCCCGCGTGAAGTGACGCTCGAAGTCACCTACGACGGCGAGGACCTGCAGCTCGTCGCCGACGAGGCCGGGGTGTCCGTGGCCGAGGTGATCAGCCTGCACACCGAGGCCGAGTACACCGTCGCGTTCACCGGTTTCGCGCCCGGCTTCGGCTACCTCACCGGCCTGCCCGACGCCCTGCGGCAGCCGCGGCTCGAATCCCCGCGCACGAAGGTGCCCGCCGGATCCGTCGGCATCGGGGGCGAGTTCACCGGCGTCTACCCGCGCGAGTCACCCGGCGGCTGGCGGCTGCTCGGGCACACCGACGCGACGCTGTTCGACCCGGCCGCCGAACGGCCCGTGCTGTTCGCGCCCGGCGACCGCGTGCGCTTCCGGAGCGTGTGATGCGGGCGCTGGAAATCGTCGCGACGGGACCGCTCGCGCTGGTCCAGGACCTCGGCCGGCCGGGATACGCGCACCTCGGCGTGCCCCCGTCCGGCGCGCTCGACGTCGACGCCCTGCGCCTGGGCAACCGGCTCGTCGGCAACCCCGAAGACGCGGCCGGGATCGAGGCCCTGCTCGGCGGGCTCACAGTGCGGGCGACGGCGCCGTGCACGGTCGCGGTGACGGGACCGGTCGTGCCGGTTCAGGTCGACGAGCGGTCCGCCGGCTCGCACACCGCCGTGTCGCTGCGGGCGGGGCAAACGCTGACGCTTGGCCGTCCGGCCGACGGTTTGCGCTGCTACCTGGCGGTTTCGGGCGGGGTGGCGGTCGAGCCAGTGCTGGGCAGCCGTTCGCGGGACGTGCTGTCGGCCATCGGGCCCGAGCCCCTGGAAGACGGCGCTGTCGTGCCCCTCGGCCCGGTCACCGGTGTGCCCGCCGGGGCCGACGTGGTGGTTGCCCCCGCGTCGCCGGAACGGCTGGTCGTGCCCGTGATCCTGGGCCCGCGCGACGACTGGTTCACCGACCTGACCGAAGGCCTCGGCGCGTGGTGGACGGTGACGCCGGAGTCCAACCGCGTCGGCCTGCGCCTCGACGGCCCGCCGCTGCAGCGTGCGAACACCGCCGAGCTGCCCAGCGAAGGTCTGGTCACCGGCGCGATCCAGGTCCCGCCGAGCGGCCTGCCCGTGGTGTTCCTCGCCGACCACCCCACCACGGGCGGCTACCCCGTGGCCGCCGTGGTGAGCCGCGAGTCGCTCGGTGCACTCGCTCAGGCCCGCCCGGGAACCTCCGTGCAGTTCCGGGTCAGGACGGCGTCGAGCGGCTCACCGTGAGCAGCAGCGGGACGCCCGCGCCCCGGCGGGCGGCCACGTCGGCGATGAACGCGCCCAGCCAGCCGACGACGTCCAGCGACCATTCGACCAACGTGCCTCGAAAACTCACGCGGTGGCGTGGCGGATCGACCCAGACCGCCTCGGGCAGCGGTGGCGGCGCCGGATCGTGCTCGATCCGGGATTCGCAGCGGAACACGTCGTGGGCGAAGTCGACCACCGATTGGTGCAGGTGCTGCGCCGCGTGGCGGACGGCCGGGTCCTGCCCACTGTCCACGGTGACGTGCACCGGCGTCCACGACCTCACGTCGTCGAACCACGCCGCGGCGGCCACGGACGGCATCCGGGCGATGTCGGGGCGCGCCGAGGTGTCCAGGCTCTGGGCCGGGAGCAGCACCTGCACCGTCTGCAACCGCAGGTCGCCCAGCCGTGCGGTGACGTCACCCGCGCAGCTCAAGAACGGTTGAACGGGCAGTGACCGGGAGCCGGGCACGGCGCCGACCCCGACCTGGAACCAGGCGACCAGCGACGGTCCGGCCAGCGGATGTTCCCGGCCGGCGTCGTTCATGTCCCAGAGGACGTCCAGCCAGCCCATGACCCGCGACCGGTCGTGAAACTGGATGTAGGGGTCGCGATCGGTGACCGGTTCCCGGTCGGGCCGGGGTGTCAGTTCGCCGTGGATCGCGGCGAACAGGGTCCCCGGCACGCCGCGGGAACCCTGCTGCACCCCCGGTCGGGCTGTGTCGACCGCCAACGAACTCCTCGCTACTGGTCATGACTGGTGACCGCGCAGTCCACGGTGCCCCCTCGGGCCCCCAGGAACCAACGTGGCCCTCCGCTCGTCTTGAGACTGTGGAACGGGTTACGGTCACGGGTGGGACTGGTGTCCTGGAGCTGAACAGCGGCGGCCGCGTGGAGCTGCCGCAGTCGCTGCGCATCGCGCTGGCGACCGGGCAGCTGCGCCGGCCGCTGGCCGAGACCCTGCGTGATCTGCTGGCCCTGCTCGTCGACGGCAGCTACCAGGTCGACGGTCCCGCCCGGCTCGACACCGCGCCGATCCCGACCGCGACCTGGCCGCCCGACGACGAAGCCCGCGTGGCCTACTACCGCACCGCGATCCGCTCCGGGCACCGTCCGGTGGCCGTGGTGCTGGCCGGCACCCGGCCGTTGATCCTCGACGGACACCACAAGATCGCCGCGTACGAGGCCGAAGGCGTGCGCGCTTCGGCCGTCGTGATCAGCGAGGCGCCGGCTCAGTACTCGCCTTCGTAGGCCGCCACCAGCTCACCGTGCAGCGCGGCCGAATCCGGCAGCGCGGTGCCGTCGAGCGTGTGCACGCGCGTGACCAGCCGGACCGACGACGCCAGGAACACGCCGTCGGCGGCGGCGAGATCGGCGGCCCCGAAAGGTTCGACCTTCACGGTCCAGCCCGCCTTCTCCGCGCCACGGAACAGCGCCGCCTGCGTGGTGCCCGGCAGGATCCCGACGGTGGACGGCGGCGTGTAGAGCGTGCGCTCGCGGGCCAGCACGACCGTGGACGTGGGGCCTTCCAGCACGGAACCGTCGGCCGCGGTGAAAATCACATCCTGCGCACCGCGGCGCGCGGCCTCGCGCAACGCGGCCATGTTCACCGCGTACGACACCGTCTTCGCGCCCAGCAGCAGCCACGGCGCGCGCTCGGCGACGTCGGGGCCGAAGCCGCGCTCGAGCGTCACCGCGGCAACGCCTTCGGCACGCGCCCGGCGCACCTTCTCGTCGATCTCCATGCCGATCGCGAACGCGGTGGGCGTGCCGGCCGGATCACCGTCGACTCCGCGCGTGTACACGAGTTTCAACGCAATTTCCCGGCCACCGGCCCAGTTGTCGATCACGGCGCGAGCGGCCGTCTCGAAGGCGGCGAGATCGGGAGCCGGCAGTTCCAGCATGGCAGCGGATCGGGCGAGCCGGTCGAGGTGCGGACGCAGCTCACGGGGCTGCTTGTCCGCCACGAGGATGGTCTCGAACACCCCGTCTCCGCGCAGCAGGCCGAGGTCGTCCACACGAAGGTGGGCGGCGTCGGGGTCGGCCAGGGTTCCGTCGAGGAAGGCGAGCACGCGCATCCTGACACCCTACTGGCCCGGTGCGACGCAGCCACCTCCTTTGAACGCTTGACCGCGTGGCCAGCGCGCGCACAGAGATAAGCTTGGGGCATGGCCTATCGCTCGCCGTTGCTGGAAGCACCCCGCGCGATCGACGCGCCCGACGGACATCCCGAGGCAGGAGTGCCTTGGCACTGGGGCGATCCGTTCGCCGAGCAGCGCACCGCCGCCCGCGGAGTGGTCGTGATCGACCGCTCGCACCGCGAAGTCCTTGCCGTGTCCGGCGAAGAACGCTTGAGCTGGTTGCACCTCGTGATCTCGCAGCACGTGACGCAGCTGCCCGACGCGTCCGGCACCGAAGCGCTCGTGCTCGACAGCCAGGGCCACATCGACACGCACTTCGTGCTCGCGCACCTCGACGGCACCGTGTGGCTCGACAGCGACCCCGGCCCCGTCGCCACGAGCGCGCTGCCCAAGGGCGGCAAGCAAACCCTGCGCGAGTACCTCGAGGCGATGAAGTTCTGGTCGAAGGTCGAGATCCGGGACGCCACAACGGAACTCGCCGTGCTCACCGTGCTCGGCCCCGAAGCCGAGCGGGTGCTCTCCACGTTGGGCGTGACGGTCGGCGCCGAGCCGTACGCCATCACGGCTCTGCCCGGCGGCGGTCTGGTCCGCCGGATGCCGTGGCCGTCGCGGTCCAGTGTGGACCTTCTGGTGCCGCGCGCGGAGCTGGCTTCCTGGTGGCAGAAGCTCACCGACGCGGGCGCGCGCCCGGCCGGCAGCTGGACGTTCGACGCGCTGCGCGTGGAATCGCGCCACCCGCGCGTCGGCGTGGACACCGACGAGCGCGCCATCCCGCACGAGGTCGGCTGGATCGGCAGCGCCGCGCACGTGGCCAAGGGCTGCTACCGCGGCCAGGAGACCGTCGCGAAGGTGCACAACGTCGGGCGCCCGCCGCGTTTCCTCGCGCTGCTGCACCTCGACGGTTCACCCGAAATCACGCCTGAGACGGGTGATCCCGTGCGCCTGGGCGAGCGCGTGGTCGGCCGCGTGGGCACGGTCGTGCAGCACCACGAGCTGGGCCCGATCGCCTTGGCGCTGGTCAAACGGTCGGTGCCGGCGGGCGCGGAACTGCTGGCCGGCCTGGCGGACGAGGAGACCGACCGCGTCGTTCAGGCCATCGTGGACCCGGACTCGGTGCCGGCCAAGCACGCCGCCCCCGGTCGGGAGGCGGCGCAACGGTTGCGGGGCTGAAGCGAACCCGGCGGTAGCATTGTCGGGGAAACTCATGCAGGATGTGCCCGTGATCGAAGTGCGTCCCGGTGGGCGACGGCGGATCGACCGCGTCCTCGCCCCGGGATACCTCACCGGACTCGGCGACCTGCCGCTGCCGGTGCTGCGCGAACGCCGTGACGAGGCCGCGCAGGAGGAGACCGACCTCTCGTACCTGCGCCGGCTGCTGCACGCGCGGATCGACATCGTGCGCGCCGAACAGCAGCGCCGGTCGTCCGGTGGTGGGAGCAGCATCGTCGACCAGCTCGCCACGATCCTCGCCGACAACGCGCTCGCCGCCACCGGTTCCGGGCGGCACCAGCAGCTCGAACCGTCGCGCGCGGGCGAGCACCGCCGTCACGCCGAGGCGCTGATCGGCGACACGGACCTCACCGATGTCGGCACGCTGTCCGACGACAAACTCGCTTCGGCGCTCGACACGTACGCCACCGAAGAGTTGTCGGTGTCCACGTTCCGCCGCCAGGTCCAGGGCGTGATGGACACGCTCAACGCCGAGATCGCCGGGCGCTACCAGCGGGGCGCCGCGACCGTCGACGAGCTGCTCGACTCCGAGCTGGGACGCACCGAAGAATGACGGAACCGGTTCTCATCGAGGTCGAACGCTCCGGCCTCGTGGAAAGCACACACCGCGGCTCGCTCGTGATCACGGCGCCGGACGGCACCGTGGCCCATGAGGTGGGCGACGTGACGGGCCCGGTGTTCCCGCGGTCGTCGACCAAACCACTGCAGGGCGTCGGCATGCTGCGCGCCGGCCTGGCCCTTGCCGGCGCCGACCTGGCGCTGGCCTGCGGTTCCCACTCCGGCGAGCGCGGCCACGTCGAGCGCGTGGCGGCGATGCTCGCGGCGGCCGGCCTCCACGAGACGGCGCTGGCCTGCCCACCCGCGTATCCCCTGCACGAGCCGACGATGCACGCGGCGACCGAGCCGCTGCGCGTCACGATGAACTGCTCGGGCAAACACGCCGCGATGCTCGCCACCTGCGTGGCCGCGGGCTGGCCGACCGAGGGTTACGAGCAGCCCGGCCACCCGCTGCAGAAGGCGCTCGCCGACACCGTGGTGGACCTGACCGGCGAGCCGATCGCCACCACCGGCGTCGACGGCTGCGGCGCACCGCTGTTCGCCTACTCGCTCACGGGGCTGGCCCGCGCGTTCGGCCGGTTGGTGCAGGCTTCTGCCGGGTCGGAGGAGCTGCGCGTGGCCGACGCCATGCGCGCGCACCCGTGGCTGGTCGCGGGCACGGACCGGGAGGACACCGCGCTGATGGGCGAGGTGCCGGGGCTGCTGTCGAAGATCGGCGCCGAGGGTGTGCTGGCGTTCGCGCTGGCCGACGGCACGGCGGTCGCGCTAAAGATGGCCGATGGCGCGAAGCGTGGTTGCGCTCCGCTGGCCGTGGCGGTGCTCGCGCAGCTGGGCGTGGACGTGTCGGGGCTCGAAGCTCTCGCGAACCCGCCCGTGCTCGGCGGTGGCCGGCCGGTGGGCCGGCTGCGCGTCAGTTGGCGCGTTCCCTAGCCGCGAGGTCACCCCAGAACTCGCGCAGCTCGGAGAACAGTTCGGCGAGTTCGTCGACGTTGCCGGTGCGCAGGGCTTCGAGGATGTCGTGGACCTCTTCGGCCGTGGTGTCGGATTCGAGGATCGCGTCGGCGAACAGCTGCACGAGGCCGCCGTAGTCGAGCTCCACCACGGAGTCGGGGTCGAAGCTCTCCAGCCACTGGCGCGTCTGCGACAGCACGCGGCCCGGACCGGAGTCGCCGAACGCCGCCTCGATCAGCTCACCGGCCTCGGCCGCACGGGTCAACGCGTCGGACATCGACGTGCGCCAGGACAGCTCGCGCACCGGGTCGTCCTGGCCTTCGCCGAGCACGAGCTTGCGTTCGTCGGGCTCGACCAGGACGAACCACGGCAGCGGCACGGTCCAGGTGGTCGTGAGGGTGTGGGCGGCGGCCGTGGTGAGGTCGGCCATCGCGGCCTTCGTGCGTGAGCGGGCGCGGTCGGCCGAGACGCCGCCGGCGTCGAGCACCGCGTTCTTGAGCGCCGGTGCCGCGTCGCCGAGGAAGGTCACGAGCGCGGCGGCGCTGCGCGCGCGCAGCTCGAGCGGGCACACGAACGGGCCGGCGCCGGGGTGGCCGGCGGGCACCTCCGCGGGGTCGAGCACGAGCACGTCGGTGAGCAGGCTCGGCGCGGGCCGTCCGTCGGCGAGCTCCGCCGGCAGCAGCCGCGCCACGGCTTGTGACTTGAGCCACAGGAACTGCTCGCGTTCGCCGATCGCCGCGCGGCGGAGTTTCGCCGCGGCAACGGCTTCCCGCAGCCGGTCGTCGGGCGGGTCACCGAGCGCGAGCAGGGGTTCGTACACCCTCAAATACGCCACGAAGGGACGGAGCACCTGAGCATCGTGGCACGCCCACCTGCGCCGATCCGCACCGACAGGCCGGTAACCGGCGTCCGGCGGACACTGTCGCCACCGGCACACCGTGCCACGTCGCATCGAACCCCCGGGACACGGTACGGTGTGACCAGGAAAGAACTGTCGAGACGATGCGGGGCCGCCGATTCCCCCGGCCGCCCCGCCCCTGTGCGAGGGGGTCGAGCCATGGGGCGCGGCCGGGCTAAGGCCAAGCAGACGAAGGTGGCGCGCGAGCTCAAGTACAGCTCCCACGACACCGATTTCGATGCTTTGCAGCGCGAGCTGTCGAGTGATTCCTCGCCCAGCAATGGGCACGAGGACGACAACGAGGACCCGTACGACGACGGGTACGACGAATACCGGCGTTGAGCAGACGCGGTACGCGAGGGTGGAGACCGGGTTGACACCCGGGGCCACCCTCGCGCGTCGCGTGCTGCCCATTTTTTGTGGCTGAGCGAGTCTTTGCTGAGCGGTTTGCGGCTGAGCGAGTCTGTGGCTGAGTGCGTTTTCGTGCTGGGCCGGTGAGGAGCAAGCAGGTGACGGACGTACAGCGAGTCGGCGTGGTGGGCGCCGGGCAGATGGGCTCGGGCATCGCCGAGGTGCACGCCAAGTCGGGTTTCGACGTGGTGGTCACCGAGGTCAGCCAGCCGGCCCTCGACGCGGGCAAGGCGCGCATCGAGAAGTCCCTGCAGCGCGGTGTGAAGAACGGCAAGCTCTCTGCTGACGATGCTTCTTCCGCACTGGGGCGGCTTCGCTTCACCACCGACCTCTCCGAGTTCGCCGACCGCGACCTCGTGATCGAGGCCATCCTCGAGCAAGAACAGGCCAAGACCGAGGTCTTCGCCCAGCTCGACAAGATCATCACCCGAGACGACGCGATCTTCGCGTCCAACACCTCGTCCATCCCGATCGTGAAGATCGCCATGGCGACGAGCCGGCCGCAGCAGGTCGTGGGTATCCACTTCTTCAACCCGGTGCCCGTGCTGCCCCTGGTGGAGCTCGTCCCATCGCTGCTCACCGGCGACGACACGATCCGCCGCGCCGAGGCTCACGCGGGTGCGCTGGGCAAGACCGTGATCCGCGCGCAGGACCGCGCCGGGTTCATCGTCAACTCGCTCCTGGTGCCGTACCTGCTCTCCGCCATCCGCATGGTCGAATCCGGCTTCGCCACCGCCGAAGACATCGACCGCGGCATGGAACTCGGGACGGCTCACCCGATGGGCCCGCTGCGCCTGTCGGACCTCATCGGCCTGGACACCGTGAAGGCCATCGCGGACTCCATGTACGACGAGTTCAAGGAACCGCTCTACGCGGCGCCGCCGCTGCTGCTGCGCATGGTTTCGGCGGGGTTGATGGGGAAGAAGTCCGGGCGGGGCTTTTACACGTACTGATCCTTGGCGCAGGCTCTTGTGGTCGTTCACACCCGTGAGCTCCTTGGCCGTGCGCACGCCTGCCGTGGATCACTTTCGCCCAGCGAACGGTCCCTTTGCACCTACCGGCGATCCGGGCAGCCCCTTCGCCAGGCGAAAGAACGCTTCGTGCTCCTCTGATGGCGCGGATGGCCCGTTCGCCAAGCGAAAGGTCCCCTCGGCCATCCGACGGCGGTCAGCGAACCCTTCGCCAGGCGAAGGGACCCCTCGCGCCCGCTTGGAGGCGTGGATGGCCCTTCGCCAGGCGAAAGGACCTCGCGTCCATCCGGTGGCGGCGGGAGGGCAGTTCACCAGGCGAAAGGACCGGTGGGGGCCATCGCAGGCACCACGGAAGCCACTTCGCCCAGCGAACGGCCCTCCGACCCCTTCACGCCTGCCCTCAACCATCCCTTCGCCCAGCGAACAGCCCTGGTAGCGCCATCGGGCCCTTCGCCAGGCGAAAGGACCCGCCGCGCCCATCTGATGGCGCATAGATAACCCCTTCGCCAAGCGAAAGGATCCCACCGCCATCCGATGGCGTTCGGGCGCCCCTTTCGCCAGGCGAAAGAACCCCTCGCGCACATCCGAAGGCGCGGATAGCCCCTTCGCCAAGCGAAAGGTCCCCGCGGCCGTCTGACGGCGGTCGGCGGGCCGTTCGCCAGGCGAAAGGACCACTTGCCATCCCTGCACCCCGGCGATCTCGTTCGCTCAGCGAACGGCCCTCCAGCCCGCATTCCCCTACCGACGCCAACCGCCCTTCGCCCAGCGAACGGTCCCCTCGCACCACCGCCCCAACGCGGGCGGTCCCACCGCACCGCATACACGAGCCCAACCGCATCGCAGGCTCAGCGGCTGAACGACGCCCGTCGTGCGGCGCGACGCAGGATCGTCAGGATCGCCGGCCCCAGGGCGACGATCGCCACCGCGTTCGTGATCGCGCGGCCCGTGTCCCAGCCCAGGGTGGACGTCAGCACCGTGAACACCAGGAACCGGTGCAGGTTCGTGCCCAGCGGAGCCCCCGGCACGAAGTCCAGGGCGGACGCGCCCGCGAGGAACGGCCACGTGAACATGCTCATGGCCAGCCCGTAGCAATACGCGGCCACCACGCCGTACACAGCGAGCAGCCCGATCTCCCACCGGCCGCGCACCCGGCGCGGCAGCAGGCCCGCCCCGAGGCCGACGAGCGAAGACGCCAGCATCTGGAACGGCAACCACGGCCCGACGCCACCCGTGAGCAGCGCGGACGCGAACAGCGAGGTCGCTCCCAGTACGAAGCCGAAGCCCGGGCCGAAGACGCGCCCGGCGAGCACGAGCAGGAAGAACACCAGCTCGATGCCACCGGTGCCCGCGCCGAGGGGCCGCAGGGCAGCGTTCACAGCGGACAGCACACCGAGCAGCGCCAGGGCCTTCGCGTCGAGGCCACCGCTGGACAGCTCGGCGAGCACGATCAGGATCAGTACCGGCAAGGTCGCCATGAAGATGAACGGCGCGTCCGCCGTGTGGCCGGCCGGCGCCGCCGACGCGAACAGCGGCCAGCAGAACATCGCCAGCCCGAGCACCACCGCCACCGCGAGCACGACGCCGGTCCGCAGCCGGATCCGCACGGCCGGTGCGAGGAAGTCCGTCATCGCAGGGCCTGCGAGACCTCGGCGACCGTGAGCCATTCCTGCGGCGCCAGCACCTTCGCGACCTGCGGCGCGAACGCCGGGGACGACACCACGACGTCCGCGGTCGGCCCGTCGGCCACCACGGCACCCTCGGCCAGCACCACCACGCGATGAGCCGCCACGGCCACGAACTCCACGTCGTGCGTGGCCAGCAGGACCGCGACCCCGGAAGAAGCCAGCGCGGCCAGCACCGCGGCGAACTGGCGTTTGGCCGGGTAGTCGAGCCCGCGCGTCGGCTCGTCGAGCAGGACGACCGGCGGCGCGGCGGCCAGCTGGACGGCCAGCACGAGCGCCAGCCGCTGGCCTTCCGAGAGGTCGCGGGGGTTCGAGGAATCGGCAACCCCCGGCACGAGCCGATCCAGCAGCACTCGCGCCGTCCCCGCGGCCGCGCCCGACTCCGCGTCCGCCTGGCGGCACTCGGCCGCCACGGAGTCGAGGTACAGCAGGTCGGACGGGGTCTGCGGCACCAGCCCGACCCGCGAGCGCGCCACGCGTGGCCGCACGTCGCCGGGGTCCACGCCGAGCACGTCGACGGTGCCGCCCGAGCGCGGCCCGCTGCCCTGCAGCGCCCACAGCAGCGACGACTTCCCTGACCCGTTGCGCCCCATCAGCGCCACGACCTCACCACGCCCCAGCCGCAGGTCGACCCCGCGCACCGCCACTACGCCCCCGTGGCGCACCTGCACCCCGCGGGCCGTCAGCACGTCCTCCGTAGGCGCGCGAACAACAGCAGGCCGCCGCGCGGAAGCCAGCTTTTCGCGCAACGGCCCCGCCCGCCGTCGCGCGTCGCGTACCGAGAGCGGCAGCGGTGACCAGCCGGCGAGGCGGCCGAGCTCCACGATCGGCGGCGCCACGTCGGCGTCCGCGAAGACCTCCGCCGGCGGCCCGGACCGCACCGAACCGTCGCCCGGCAGGTAGAGCAGCCGGTCGGCGTACTGCGCCACGCGCTCCATCCGGTGCTCCGCGACGACAACCGTGGTCCCGAGGTCGTGCACCAGCCGCGTGATCGCGGCCAGCACCTCCTCGGCCGCCGTGGGGTCGAGTGCCGACGTCGGCTCGTCCAGCACGAGCACGCGCGGGTGCGCCGTGAGCACCGACCCGATCGCCACGCGCTGCTGCTGGCCGCCCGAAAGCGTCCGAAGTGGACGGTTGCGCAGGTCCGCGATGCCCAGCAGGTCGAGTGTCTCCTCCACGCGTTTGCGCATCACGTCGGGCGCCACGGCCAGCTGCTCCATGGCGTACGCGAGCTCTTCCTCCACGGTGTCCGTGACGAACCCGGCCAGCGGATCCTGCCCCACGACCCCGACGACCGACGCCAGCTCACGCGGCGGGTGCGTGGCCGTGTCCAGGCCGTCGACGAGCACGCGCCCGGCCAGCGTGCCGCCGGTGAAGTGGGGCACGAGCCCGTTGATGGCGCCCAGGAAAGTCGATTTGCCGACCCCGGTGCGTCCGGCGACGAGGCACAGCTCGCCCTCCTCGACCACGAGGTCGACCCCGCGCAGCACGGGCCGGGCAGCACCGTCGTAGGTGATCGTGACTTGCGAAAACTCGATCACGCGACCACCGGCCTGATCCACGCGGGGAGCACCGCGATCAGCACGGCGACCACCGGCAGCACCGGCAACGCCGGCCAGCTCAGCGGGCTCACCGACGTGGCCAGCGACGCGGGCGAAACGACCAGAACCAACCCAGCCGACACGACCCCACACAGCACCACCGCGGTCTCCGGCAGCCGCCACGGATCAGGCCGGTACGCCGTGCGCCGGATCCGCCGCCCGCCCAGCACGAACCCGGTCGCCGCCACGGCAAGCCCGGCCACGAGCATCGGCACCCCCAGCCAGCCGGACGACCCGTCGAGCACCCCGTACACCCCCACCGATACCCCCACCAGCCCGGCGAGCACGCACGCCGCGATCAGCAAGCGCACGCGCGTGGCGAGGTGGCCGCGCCGCCCGTAGCCTCTCGAATCCATGGCCGCCGCCAGCAGCAGCGAGCGGTCCATCGCGTCGGCCAGCACCACCACGATCACCCCTTTCAACCCCCGGCCACGCGCCGCCCGCAGCCGCCGAGCGCGCCGGACCCGGTGCACGCTCTCCACCAGCTGCGGCGCCACCGAAAGCGCCACCGTGATGGCCGTGCTGACCTCGGACAACGCCCCAGGCACGGCTTTGAGCAGGCGTTTCGGGTTGGCCAGCGCGTTGGCGGCGCCCACGCACAGCACGATCGTGGCCAGGCGCAGGCCGTCGTAGAAGCCGCCGAGCAGCTCTTCGGCCGACGTCGGCCCGAGCAGTTCGATGCCGGCGGCCGCGGCGGGCAGCGGGATGGCGGGCAGCGTGAACAGCACGTGCCCGCCGTCCTCGCCGCCGATGAGGACGCGGAACACCACCCGTGACACCACGATCACGCCCGCGACCCACGCGTAGAGGCGAAAAGCCATCGCCCACGGCGCGTCACCTCGGCGGTTCACCACCACGAACCCGGCCACCGCGATGACCAGCGCGAGCAGCAGCGGGTTCGTCGTGCGGCTCGCGACGACGGCGAGCGCCAACGCCCACACCCACCACGCGCCCGGGTGCAGCGCGCGTGACTCAGGCACGCCGGCGCCGCAGCCCCACGGTCACCCCGGCGACGACGAGCACCACCAGCACGACGAACCCGATCAGCAGACCCCACGGGAAACTGCTGCTCTCGGCGACGGACACGTCGTGCACCGTCGGCTGGTTGGCCTTGCGCACCGGCGCAACACGCGGCGGCGGGTAGTCCGTGAAGGCCTTGTTGTGCGCGAACGACCAGCCCTCGAAGCTGCCGGCCGGCGGCTGCCAGCTCTGCACGCCGACCTGGCTCGACGCCCACTTGCCGCCGTTGGTGGCGGTCCAGAAGCCCCACGACGCGTTCTCGGGCGGCATACCCGAGCACGACTGGTCGGCGGGTTTGCCCTCGATCTTGCAGATCAGCGCCAGGCCGTACTTGCCGACGCCCGCGAGGTCGAGACCCGCGTTCTGCATCGCGGCCACGCCGTTGGCCTGCGGCCCGGGTGCGCAGCGGATCAGGGTGTCGCCACCGAGGTCCTGGAAGTCGACCACCACCGTCACACCGGTGGCGTCGGGGCAGTAACCCGCGGTGCCCTTCCCGGGCACGGTCGCGGTGGCGGGAGTCGCGCCGGACAGGCCTGCGGCGATCAGGAGTGCGCCCACGGCAAGGGCAGAAAACAGCCGCATGGTGATGAACCTCGCATCGAGTCGGACCACGACGGGCAATCCGGCTCACGGCCACGGTGGGCCGCTCACGGTTGCGGGTCAGCGCCGGATTCACACCGGCTTCCCCCGTTCGTGGTGTACAGCTCACCGACGTTAACCCACCGGGGCGACCGGCCGGAAGAGACCTACACTTCCGGGCGTGGACGTCGGACAGCTGCGCATCGGCCTCGTCGGAACCGGTCCCTGGGCGACCACCGTGCACGCGCCGGGCCTGGCCGAGCACCCCGGCACCGAGCTCAGCGCCGTCTGGTCGCGCCGGGCCGAGAGCGCCCGCTCCCTGGCCGAGGCCCACGGTGCCGTCGGCACCGACGACCTCGACGAGCTGTTCTCGCTGGTCGACGCCCTCGCGTTCGCCGTGCCGCCCGCCGTGCAGGCGGAGATCGCGACACGCGCTGCCGAGGCCGGCAAGCACCTGATCCTGGAGAAGCCGATCGCCGCCGACCTGGCGGGCGCGCGCCGGCTGGCCGACACGGTGGCGCAGGCGGGTGTTGCGTCGCTGGTGATGCTGACCTTGCGGTTCTCCCAGCAGACACGCGAGTGGCTCGACGGCCTCGCCGTCTCGGGCGGCTGGCGCGGCGGCGGCGCGCGCTGGCTGTCGGGCGCACTGCTCGGCGGGCAGTATTCGACGTCGGCCTGGCGCCTCGACGCATCGGGCGGCGCGCTCGCCGACATCGGGCCGCACGCGTTCGACCTGCTCGACGCCGCGCTGGGCCCCATCACCGACGTGCTCGCGGCCCACCGCGGCCCCGACGATCTGTGGCAGCTGATGTTCGCCCACGAAGGTGGCGCCACGAGCACCGCGACGCTCTCGCTGCGCCTGCCGATCCAGCCGACTGTGGTCGAAGTCGCCGTCTACGGTGCGCACGGCTTCCGGACGCTGGGGCGCAAACCGGGCACCGCCGGCGAGTCCTACACGGCCCTGCTGGACGACTTCGCGGCCATGGTCGCGAGCGGCAAGACCACACACCCGTGCGACGTCCAGCGCGGCCTGCACCTGTCCGCGCTCATCGAGCGCGCCCGCGAGCTCGCCGGGTAGTACACAGGGCTCCGCCCTTGTTTTCCGTTGTGAAACAAGGCTTTTCGCCAAGCCCCGGAAATCCTTCCACAGGGTTGTCCACAGCATCCACTATGGACGGTCCGCGCCTCGACCGAACCACGGGAAGCCGTTTCGCGCCACCGGAAAGATCACCGAATAGTGCGGCCCGCTGGGCATGCCGACTGCTGCGCGCAATGCGAAGGTTGATCTTGGGGAAGGCGTGAAGAAGCAGTTCAGAGGGGCTCGAGAAGGGAAGCGCATGGGTGCTTTGCTGCGCGCTTTCTGGGGGATCATCCCGATCACGGCCATCGCGTTGCCATACGCGTTGCTCTGCTGGCCCTTGCTCGTCGCGCGGAGGCGGCGAAGAAACAGTGACCTGAGCCACGCGCACGCCTCGGCCACCGCGGCCGTGGACGTGCTGGCCGTCACGATCGGCGCGCTCGTGCTCTGCCTGGTCACCATGCCCGTCGGCACCGATGCCGTGAGCACGCTGGACCTGGTGCCGGGCGCCGACCTCTCCGCCGCGCTGTCCGACGACGGTTCGCTGTGGCAGGTCGTCGGCAACCTGCTGCTGCTGTGTCCCCTGGGGGCGCTCGTCCCGCTGCGCCTGCCGTGGCTGCGTTCGGTGGCGCGGGTCGCGGTCACCGCGCTGAGCGCGTCCGTGCTGGTGGAGGCCACGCAGTTCCTCATCCACACCGGCCGCGTCACCTCGACCGACGACGTGCTGCTCAACACCATCGGCGCCACCCTCGGCGCCCTGCTGACCCGCCGCGGCTGGCGCTGCTTCGACGTGGTGCCGGTGGTCCCGATCCCGCAGCAGGTACGGCGAACCGTCTGCAACGCACCGGTGCGCCTGCGCGTGCCGCGTTCGGTGTGGGACGCGCGCTACGCCGGGATCGGTCATCCGGAGCGGCGTTAATTCGCTTGCTCTTGGTGGGATGCTGGTGCTTTCGGACCCTTTCGAAGGAACGCCTATGTTTGCCGCCGCCTCCCGCGACGGCCGTCGGGCCTGACGCTCGTCAGTTCTTCACCCATGCCCTCCTGCCGGTGTGGGTGCTCCTTCGACCCTCGAAAGGGTTCCTTGAGAATGTCCGCCCTTCAGGCGTATGTCCGTTCCACCGCACCTCGTGGCCGTGATGTCCAGCGGATCGGCCCGTTCCTCGCCACGTTTTCCCGCACTACCGACCACCCGATGCTCAACTACGCCATCCCCGACGACGGGGCCTTGCCTTTGCCCGCGGAGATCGCCGCTCTGACTTCGGCGTACGCGGGTCGTGGCCGGCAGCCCCGGCTGGAGTTCTTCACCGGAGCTGCGCCTGGGTTGGAGGGGTTGCTGGTCGCGCAGGGGTATTCGCTCGAGCGGCGGGTGCCGCTGATGACCTGTGGTCCTTCGGACTTCGTCGCCCGTCCGGCGCCGGTTGGGATCGTCCTGCGCGCCCCTGCGGGTGATGCCGATGTGCGCGCGCTGCGGTCAGTGCAGAACGTGGCCTTCGGCGAGTCCGCCGAGGTGTCCGACGCGGAGCTCGAAAGCACGCGCTCCTTCGGCGACCGCGCGGTGCTCGCCGAGGACCCCACCACCGGCGCGGTGGTGGGCGGGGGTCTTGCGCTCGAGATCGTGGACGGTGTGGCCGAGATCGCCGGCATCGCCGTCGCTTCGACCCACCGGCGCCGGGGCATCGCGTCGGCCCTTACGGCGCACCTCACCCACCTGATCCACTCCCGGGGCGGGACGACGGCTTTTCTCACGCCGGGTGATGAGGGCATCGCGACCGTGTATCGCCGGCTTGGGTATCGGGATGGTGGTGAGTGCGTGCATCTGTCGGTGCCGTGGGGATAGTTCCGCTGCTGAGGGCGCGACCGGTCCTTTCGCTCAGCGAACGGGCTGGTCGCGCCCTGCTGGAGGGCAGTGGTTCTTTCGCGAGGCGAAAGGTCCGGTGACGCCGCGCCCGGGGGGACGAGGGGACCATTCGCTAGGCGAAAGGGGCGTCCGGTGCTGCGGTCGGCAGGAAAGCACCGTTCGCCAGGCGAAAGGTCCAGTGACACCAGGCCGTCGCACACGAGGGGACCGTTCGCTACGCGAGGGACGCCGGCGCTGCGGCAGGACGCGAGAGGACCCTTCGCCAGGCGAAAGGACCGTCGGCGCCGCAGGCAGAGCAACGGACCCTTCGCCTGGCGAAAAGACCGTCAGCACCGGAGGCAAAGCACCAACGGGCCTTTCGCTAAGCGAAAGTCCGTCGGCACCGCACCCAGCGCGCCAGCAGCCTTTCGCCAAGCGAAGGGAACGCCGACGCTGCGTTAGAGCACGAACGGACAGTTCGCCAGGCGAAAGGGCCACCCGACTTCGGGCAAAACTCCAATGACCCGTCCGCGACACGCTCCACGAGCGCGAGAGGGTGCCTTCGCCCAGCGAAACGACCACGCCACTACGGGGCAGAGCACCAACGGACCATTCGCCACGCGATGGGATCGGCCGCGCCTAAGCCGGGACACCAGCGGACCGGTTCACCGGGCGAAGGGATCGGGGGTGCCGCTGGCAGGGCGCCAGCGGACCAGTCGCCAAGCGAAAGACCACCTGCGCCTCTACGCCGGGACACACGCGGGCCGTTGCGAAAGGACCAGCGGTGCTGTGGGCATGACGCGAAGGGACCCTTCGCCAGGCGAAAGGAACGATCGGCGCTGCAGGTCGGGCACCAAGGGACCGTTCGCAGGCGAAACGACCCGTGAACGCGACTGGTCGTTTCGCCCAGCGAACGGCCCCATCACACCCACCAGCCGTTCGCCAAGCGAAAGCCCAGCCGCCGTTCGCTGAACGAACGGTCGCCCGACGCCGCCTTAATCGTCGAAACGGCCCCCACGGCCACGTTTCACGTCACTGCGACGTTTCTTCGCAGCCAGCCGACGTTCCTTGGAACCCCGCGAAGGCTTGGTCGGCCGGCGTGTCGCCGGCGGCGGAGCCGAGGCCTTGAGCAGCACCTCGACCAACCGCAGCCGGGCCGCGTCGCGGTTTTGGAGTTGGGAGCGGTGTTCGCTGGCGGCGATGGTGAGGACGCCGTCGACCAGACGCGGGGCCAGGCGGCCCGCGATGCGTTCGCGCAGCGCCGGGGGAATCGACGACGAGCGCAAAACGTCGAACGACAGCTCCACGCGCGAATCCGTGGTGTTCACGCCCTGCCCGCCCGGGCCCGAGGACCGCGAGAAGCGCTCGCGAAGCTCGGCTGCCGGAATCACGAACCGGGAGCCGATCGCCACGTCCTCTGCCACAGATGCCACGAAAACCAGTCTCCCAGCAGCGGCAAGCGAAAAATCAGAACCGCGGGTGATCCCCGGAGAGCACGGCGCGCGAGCCGTCCGGGTCGTCGGCCGGCTGGACGTCGCCGAGGATCCAGGCGGGGACGTGGCGGGCTGTGAGCACGGCGAGGGCGCGGTCGACGTCCTCGGCCGCGACGATCGCGACCATGCCGACGCCCATGTTGAACGTCTTCTCCAGCTCGGCGCGATCCACCTTGCCCCGCTGGCCGATCAAGGCGAACACCGGCGCCGGGGTCCAGGTGCCCCGTTCCAACCGGGCGACCAGGCCGCGCGGCATCACGCGGGCGAGGTTCGCCTCGAGGCCGCCGCCGGTGATGTGGGCGAACGTGCGCACCTCGGTTTCGGCGGCGAGCGCCAGGCAGTCCTTGGCGTAGATGCGCGTGGGCTCCAGCAGCTCCTCGCCGAGGGTGCGGCCGAACTCCTCGACGTGCCCGTCGAGCGGCATGCGCGCGATGTCGAGCAGCACGTGGCGGGCCAGCGAATAACCGTTGGAGTGCAGGCCGGACGAACCCATGGCCAGCACGACGTCACCCGGACGCACCTTCTCGGGCGTCAGCAGCTGAGACGCCTCCACCACACCCACGCCGGTGGCCGACACGTCGTAGTCGTGCTCGCCCATCAGGCCCGGGTGCTCGGCCGTCTCGCCGCCGAGCAGGGCGCAGCCGGCCTGCACGCAGCCCTCGGCGATGCCGCCGACCAGTGCCGCGATCTTCTCCGGCACGACCTTGCCCACGGCGATGTAGTCCTGCAGGAACAGCGGCTCGGCGCCGGTCACCACCAGGTCGTCGACGACCATGGCCACCAGGTCGATGCCCACGGTGTCGTGCTTGTCGAGCGCCTGCGCGACCGCGATCTTCGTGCCCACGCCGTCGGTGGACGAGGCGAGCACCGGCTCTTTCCACTTGTCCAGCTTCAGCGAGAACAACCCGGCGAACCCGCCGACGCCACCGCGCACCTCGGGCCGGGTGGCGCGCTCGGCGTGGGGCTTGAGCAGCTCGACGGCCTGGTCACCGGCTTCGATGCTGACGCCGGCGGCTGCGTACGTGGCGCTCGTGGACTCGCTCACGGAAGCGGACTCCCTACTGGACAATTCGGACTACGGACGCCGGACGGCGTCTTCGGCACCGTACCCGGCCGGGCTGACGGGAGTCCCCGCGCCTTTGACCGAATCCATGCTTTCCAGCAGGTGCTTGCCGATCAGGGCGTCGTCGGGCAGGTCGATGGGGTATTCGCCGGAGAAGCACGCTGTGCACAGCCGCGACTTCGGCTGCTCCGACGCCGCGACCAGACCGTCGAGCGAGATGTAGCCCAGCGAGTCGGCGCCGATGGAGCGGCGGATGCCGTCGAGGTCGACGCCGTTGGCGACGAGCTCGGCGCGCGAGGCGAAGTCGATGCCGTAGAAGCACGGCCAGCGCACGGGCGGCGAAGCGATCCGCACGTGGACCTCGAGCGCGCCGGCCTCGCGCAGCATGCGCACGAGCGCGCGCTGGGTGTTGCCGCGCACGATCGAGTCGTCGACCACGACCAGGCGCTTGCCGCGGATCACGTCGCGCAGCGGGTTGAGCTTCAGGCGGATGCCGAGCTGGCGGATCGTCTGCGACGGCTGGATGAACGTGCGCCCGACGTAGGCGTTTTTCACCAGGCCGGTGCCGTACGGGATGCCCGAGCCCTGCGCGTACCCGATCGCGGCCGGCGTGCCGGACTCCGGCACGGGCATCACGAGGTCGGCGTCGGCGGGGTGCTCGCCGGCCAGGCGACGGCCGATCTCCACCCGCGTGGCGTGCACGCTGCGGCCGGCGATCGTGGTGTCGGGGCGGGCGAGGTAGACGTACTCGAACACGCAGCCCTTGGGCTCCGGGTTCGCGAAGCGCGACGAACGCAGGCCCTCCGCGTTGATGGCGATGAGCTCACCCGGCTCGACCTCGCGCACGAACGACGCACCGCAGATGTCCAGCGCGGCGGTCTCGCTCGCCACGACCCAGCCGCGCTCCAGGCGACCCAGCACGAGCGGGTGGACGCCGTGGGGGTCGCGCGCGGCGTAGAGGGTGTTCTCGTCGGCGAAGACCAGGCAGAACGCGCCCTTCAGCGTCGGCAGCAGCTCCATGGCCGCTTCCTCGATGCCCTTGTCGGCGGCGTTCGCGGCGAGCAGGCCGCAGACCAGGTCGGAGTCGCTCGACGAGCCGGTGAGGCCCGCGTGCGGCTTGAGGCCGGCGGCCTTCGTGCGGTCGCGCAGCTCGGCGGTGTTGACGAGGTTGCCGTTGTGCGCGAACGAGATGCCGCTGCCGGTGGCCGTGGTGCGGAAGATCGGCTGCGCGTTTTCCCACACCGTGGCGCCGGTCGTGGAGTAGCGGCAGTGCCCGACGGCGATGTGGCCCTGCAGCGACTGCAGCACCTGCTCGTCGAACACCTGGCTCACCAGGCCGAGGTCCTTGAAGACCACGATCTGCGAGCCGTCGGAGACGGAGATGCCGGCCGCTTCCTGGCCGCGGTGCTGAAGCGCGTACAGGCCGTAGTAGGTCAGCTTGGCGACTTCTTCCCCGGGAGCCCAGACGCCGAAGACGCCACACTCCTCGCGGGGTTCCGGTTCGGGCTGGTCGAGTCGATCAGTGCTGGCGGAGGGGTCGGAAACCACCGAGGAGCTCCCAGGAAGACGTGGGCGGGCCAACTCCAAGTGTAAGGGAGGTGAAGACGCGGTTCGCCTCGCTCGACGTGGTTCTCCCCACTCCGGCGCGGCGCCGGGGAGAGCAGTGCTCGCGTTTTGGATCTTGGTTCCGGAGCCGGAACGTGAACCAGGCCCCGCACGACGTGGCTGTCCACGTCGCACGGGGCCTGAAGATCAAGGGAGTGTCAGCGGGCCGCGAGCCACTTCGAGGTGCCGCCGCGCCCGGGTACCCAGCAGCCCTTGGCGCTTTCGGCGCTCTGCTCGTCCGGCAGCGCGAGGACCTCGGAGAGCACCTGGGCCACTTCGCCGCGGCGGCGCCACAGCCACTTCTCGGGCTGGAAGACGTTGTCCTCCGTGCCCGGCATGCGCGTGGCGACGGCGTCGTCCTCGGCGTTGAGCCGCACGACGTCCACCACGTTGTCGTGCACCCGGACCCCGACCACGGCCTCGAACTCGCCGTTGGCGTCCGTCTCGTGCACGAACTGGTAGCCGCGGCCGATCAGCGCCTGGAGACCGGACTCGACGGTCTCCAGCGCGTCAGCCGAGGACATCGTCGAATTCGCCGTCCTTGGCGCCGGCGAGGAACGCGGCCATCTCGGCGCGCGTGTAGACGAGCGCCGGGCCGGTCGGGAAGCGGGAGTTGCGCATCGCGATCTCGCCGGACGCGAGCGGGGCCACCTCCACGCAGTTGCCCACCGCCCCGCTGTAGCTCGCCTTGCGCCACTGGGCGCCGGTCAGACGGTCGGCCGGAATGCCGTTCTCGAACCGCTCAGCCATGATCCCCACCTTCCGGGACGGTGAAAAGCTCAGGAATCTGCACGTGCATCTACCTGTGACAGGGACGCTAGCACGCGCCCATGCAACGGTAAATGCACGTGCAGAAACTTCTGCAAGTTTCTCACTGCGTGACGACAGACTTCAGTAGAAAGTCCCAGTCGGGCGATTACATCACCACTCGAAGGGGTGAAAAATCACGCTGGGTCGCGATTCTGGCGGTCGCGGTCGCGCTCCGCGAACTCGCCAACGGGAGGCGGTGGCAACGGGTGAACGCCAGCTACGGATTGTGAGCACCGAAGTTTTCAGCGGACGAGCGGTTTTCGAGCCGGTGAGCCGCAGATGGGCATGGCGAGACGCTCACAACGCGGCGAGCGGGCCTTCAAGTGCGCCGATACGAGATCACCAGCACATGCAGACGCGCGGGATAGAAAACCCCGGGACAGGGCAGCCCGATCAGATCTCCGCGCGCCGCTTCGCCAACCGAGCGCGGCTGCGCTCCGGCGTCTCCGCGTCCACGGCCAACAGGTCGAGCGCGCGGCCGTACTTCTCGATCTCGTCGCGCTTGTCGAGGTAGTGCGCGCCCGTGAGGTACTCCACGTAGGCGATGTTCGGCAGCTCCGACTCCGCGAACCGCAGCAGCGTGAAGGCGTGTTCGGCGGACAGACCGCTGCGGCAGTACGGCAGGATCTGCACCGACACGTGCGGCAGCGTGGTGACCTCGAGCAGGTACTCCAGCTGCTGCTTGAACACCTTCGGTCCGCCGATCGGCCGGTGGAGCACCGACTCGTCGAGCACGGCCCACACGCGCGGGGCGTCGGGCCTGGCCAGCATCTTCTGCCGGCGCATGCGCAGGGCCACGAGCTGGTCGACCTTCTCGTCGGCCATCTCCGGGCGGCCGTGGCTGAAGATCGCCCGCGCGTACGGCTCGATCTGCAGCAGGCCGGAGACGAACAGCGGCTCCCAGATCTGGATGCGCGACGCGGCTTCTTCCAGGCCGACGAGGTCGGTGAACCAGCCGGGCACGGTGTCGCCGAACTTGCGCCACCAGCCGGCCTCGTTCGACTGCTTGACCATGTCCAGGAAGGCCCGGCGCTCACCTTCGTCGGCGACGCCGTACATGGTGAGCAGGTCGGCGACGTCGCGTTCCTTGAAACCGACGCGGCCCAGCTCGAGTCGCGAGATCTTGGACTCGGAACCCCGGATGTTGTAGCCGGCCTGCTGACGCGTGATCCCGGCTTCCTCACGCAGCTTGCGCAGCTGCGAGCCGAGGATCATCCGGCGCGCAGTCGGGCCGAGACTCTGCTCGCCGGACGCGTTCACCGCGTTCATGACCGGGGACCTTCCGTACGTCGCTCGCCTTGACCTGGGGATTCCAGCCCGACTACCCAAAGTACACGTACAGAGCCAACCCGTATAGCACGGCTCGGCACGCGTCGGGTTTCAGTTCCCGATTCTACGGAGAGGACGAGACCAACAACAGCGGCGGGTGAGTATTCACCGGTCACGGCCCCGGACGGTCAGAGCCGAACCACCGGCAGCCAGTGGGACAGGTCGGCGCGCGAGCCCGACGCCGTCACGCGCGCGCTGTCCACGGCGCTGGGCCAATCGAGCAAGCCCGTCGCCAGTTCGAGCCACGTCCGGGGGTCGGTTTCGATCACGTTCGGTGGCGTCCCGCGGGTGTGGCGGGGACCTTCGACGCACTGGACGGCGGCGAACGGCGGCACGCGCACTTCGACACTGCGCCCGGGCGCGTCGGCGGCGAGCGCCTTGAGGCTCAGCCGCACCGCGGCGGCCAGCTCCGACCGCGCCGGATCCGGGCCGTCACCTCGCAACCAGCCCGAAACGGCCAGCACCGCCGCTCGTAACTCAGCGGGATCGACCGAACGCGAAGAGGCCATGGCCCAACAGTAGAGTGACATCGGACGAACTTTCAGGCACCCGGCACCGAGGGACGGCGATGGCGCAGCGGGACGAGGCAGATCGGATGGTTTCCCCGACCACCCCCGCGGGGCGCCGCGGCAAACCGGCGGGCAAACCCGCCACCGCCGGGCGGCACGGCCGGCGCGGACCGCAGGGCAAACCGGAGATCACCCCCGAGATGCGGGCCAACGCGCGCGCCAACCCCAACAGCTGGCTCTACGTCATCGACGAGGCATTCGACCCCGGCGGCCCGGTGCCGTCGTGGGCCGTTGTGGGCGCCTACCCGGTGAACGCCGCGGGTGACGTCGTCGAGGACTTCCACCCCAACGACCGCTACCGGCCCTCGCCGAAGGCGCTCGGTTATCCCGAGCCCGGTACCGAGCTCGAGCGGCTGCTGCAGCTCGTGCGAACCGAGCACCGCCCGGCCGAGGATCTGCCGAAGGTCATCCTCGACTCGACGCTGTTCGTCTACGCCATGTCGCCGGTCCAGCGCACGGTCATCGGCTTCCACAACACCGACGGCCGCGTGATGGTGCCCGCCTACACGGCCAAGTCGCTCGTCCCGCGCGAGTGGCCGCACGCGCGCGCGGTGCTGGGGCGCGACATCGTGGGTCTGCTCGCCGGCCACCCGGTGGCCATCAACCCGCACGACGTCATCACCGCCGTCGTGCCGGCCGAGCACCTGCTGAAGGCGCTGGCCGAAGAACGCCGCTGAGCTTTTCACCGTCCACTCAGGTCGAATTGCTACGAAAAGCCTGCTGTCCACTTCAGACGGCGGGCTTTTTCGTATCCCGAATCCGTCACCCTCACGGATCCCGACCCCTTCCCGACCTGCGGCGCTCACTCGATCAGGTGATCACCGAGTCGCCGGAACGGCGGCTTGCGGGCATCGTTCACGGCGGTGGGAGTACCCGCGTCCGGCAGGGAGTCCAGGGTGAAGCGTCGTGATCCGTTGCTGCGCCGACCGATCCTGCGCGGCCTGACCGCGGGGGGCGCACTCGTCGTTTCCGCGCTCACGCTGTGCACCCCGGCCACGGCCGCGCCGAGCTACGAAGGCGCGGAAGACCACTACGCCGGCTCGCAGATCGAGAAGTACGAGGGCGTCGGGGGCACGCCGAACGTCGAGTACACCGCGAGCGACCAGGTCCTCGGCCACGACGTGAGTGGCCACCAGGGCGCGGTCGACTGGGGCGCGGCCGCGCGGGCCGGCTCGAAGTTCGTGTACGTGAAGGCCACCGAAGGCACGGGGTTCGTCAACCCGCAGTTCGCCCAGCAGTACAACGGTTCGTACCAGGCCGGGATCATCCGTGGTTCGTACCACTTCGCGCGTCCCGACGTGTCGGACGGCGCGACGCAGGCGAACTACTTCCTCGCCCACGGCGGCGGCTGGTCCGGTGACGGCAAAACGCTGCCGGGCGCGCTCGACGCGGAGTACAACCCCTACGGCGAGACCTGTTACGGCAAGGATCCCGCCGGCATGGTCGCCTGGATCAAGTCCTTCTCGGACACTTACCGCGCGCGGACCGGGCGCCTGCCGACCATCTACACGTCCACGAGCTGGTGGAAGCGCTGCACCGGGAACAGCCCCGCGCTCGCCGGGAATCCACTGTGGCTCGCGCGCTACAACACGCAGATCGGCGAGCTGCCGGCCGGCTGGCACAGCCAGGCGATCTGGCAGTTCGCGGACACGGGTTCGCTGCCGGGCGACCAGAACTGGCTCAACGGTCCACTCGCGAGTCTCCGCAATCTGGCAATCGGGTGAACATTTATTACGACCTCACGAATTGGTCGCCATGACCCGATGAAAATCACCCTCGCGTGCCTCTGACTTCACGGATCTGGATGACAAACCGCGTTGTGTCATCAAGAATCTCCTCCGGGCGGCTACCTGCAATAGCCGCCCTCAGCGAGGGTATCTGTGAAGGGATTCAACGATGTCCACTTCCCGAAGAGGACGGCGAGCGACCCTGCTCTCCGCCCTGGCCATCCCCACCGTGGCGCTCCTGCTCGGCTCCGCGGTCCAGGCGACGGCTGCTCCGTACAACCCTGATCAGTCGGCGAGCGCGATCAACGCGATCAACGCCGACATCCAGCAGCACAACCACGAACTGGGGTCGCAGATCCGCCGCGTGGAGGGCGATTCCTCCACGCCGGCGTCCAAGACCGCCGCCCAGCAGCCGCAGCCCGCGGCCGCCGTCCCGAACCAGGCCCTGGCCACCGTGCCGGGCATGGACGTCGCCAGCTACCAGGGCAACGTCAACTGGGCGAGCTGGTGGAACCAGGGCAAGCGGTTCGTGTGGACGAAGGCGACGGAAAGCACGAGCTACACCAACCCGTACTTCGCCCAGCAGTACAACGGTTCGTACAACCAGGGCTTCATCCGCGGTGCGTACCACTTCGCCACCCCGAACACCTCCAGCGGCGCGGCGCAGGCGACCTACTTCGTCGCCCACGGCGGCGGGTGGTCACGCGACGGCAAGACCCTGCCGGGCGCGCTCGACATGGAGTACAACCCGTACGGCGCCACCTGCTACGGCCTGAGCCAGGCCGCGATGGGCGCGTGGATCCGCGACTTCCACGACACCTACCACGCCAAGACCGGCCGCTGGCCCGTCATCTACACCTCGACGAGCTGGTGGAACCAGTGCGTGGGCACGTCGCAGAACTTCTCGTCCACGGTGCCGCTGTGGGTCGCGCGGTACGCGTCGTCGGCCGGCACGCTGCCGAACGGCTGGGGTTACTACACCGTCTGGCAGTACACCTCGAGCCCGCTCGACCAGGACACCTTCAACGGTGCCTTCGACCGGGTGCAGGCGCTCGCCAACGGCTGATCGAGCACCGAGAGTTCCCGGCCACCCCGACCTGGGCGGGTGGCCGGGAACTTCGTTCACCCCGTGTCTTTTGTGCCGGGGCTGCCGACCTTGCAGAATGCACCTCACGTGGGGAGGAACCGCCGGCGCCCGCCGGTCGTCAGACCACGGCGCGAAACGGTGCACCAGGAAGGGCGGAAGCGGAAATGACCTACCCACCGCAGCCAGGGCAGGGCGGCCAGCCGGACCCCTACGGCCAGGGTTGGCAGCAGCCGGGCACAGGCGGGGTTCCCCAGCAGCCGGGGTGGGATCCGAACGCCCAGCAGCAGGGCCAGCAGCCCGGCTGGGACCCGAACACCCAGCAGTACCCCGGGCAGCAGCAGCCCTACGGCCAGCCCTACCAGCAGCAGTACCCGGGGACCCAGCAGTACCCGCAGCAGGGCTGGGATCCCAACAACCCCTATGGCGGCGGGTACGGCGTTGGCCCGCAGCCGCCGAAGAACAACAAGACCGGGCTGTGGATCGGCATCGCCGTGGCCGTGGTGGTCGTGGTGGCGCTCGGTATCACCGGCTTCGTCGCGCCCGGGTTCTTCCTGAGCAAGGACTCCGGGACCACCGCGCAGTCGCAGAACCCCACGCCACCGCCGCAGGTGCCGACGTCGCGCCCGCAGCTGCCCACCGGTGAACCGTCGCTGCCGGGCCTGCCGACCGACGAGACCGGCATCCCCGGCACCGGCATTCCCGGCTCCGGCGACGGCGCCAACTCGCCGGCCGAGGGAAAGCAGGCCGTCGACGCGTTCGTCGCGAAGATCAACGCCAAGGACGGCGCCGGCGCCACCGCCATGACGTGCCAGGGCAGCGAGGCGTTCTCGAAGGACAGCATCGACGAGGCCACCGGCGGCAGCCCGCAGCTCAAGGTCGAGGGCTACGACGGCACGGCCACCGTCACCGCGACGCTCGACGGCAGCCTGTCCGGAAAGGACGCCAACGGCTCGGTGATCGCCACCAGCGTCGGCGGCAACTGGTGCATCGGCTTCTTCTTCGTCATCGCGTTCTGACGGGTGCGGTCCCCACTGGTCTGGACGTTCGTCGCGTCCGTGCTGCTGCTGTGCGGGGTCGGGGGCTGGCTGCTCACCGACCCCGCCACCAGCCGCAGCGATGCCCTGAAAACGGCCGGCCTGGCCGGCGGCGCGGTGGTGGCGCTGTACGCGCTGTGGCTCAACGACCGGCGCCGCCGCGTCGAGGAGGCGCGGCAGGAAATCGAGCGGCAGCGCCACGACCTGGAGATGCGCCGCGCCGAACAGGACCGTGAGCGCGTGTCCGACGAGCGGTTCGCCAAGTCGGTGGAGCTGCTCGGGCACGAGGCCGACCAGGTGCGCGTCGGCGCGCTGCACGCGTTGGCGGGACTGGCCCGCAGCCGGCCCGCGTACACGCAGACCGTGCTCGACGTGCTGTGCTCGTACCTGCGGCGGCCGTTCAAGCACCAGCGCTACGACTCGACGGTCGAGGAGAGCCCGGAGCAGGAGCGGGAGCTTCAGGTGCGCCTCACCGCGCAGCGGCTGGTGACCGAGCTGCTGCCGTTCGCGTCCGAAGAGGACGGTGCGAGCTACAACCTCGACCTCACCGGCGCCACGCTGGAGTACCTCGACCTGTCCCGCCGCCGCATCGGCGGCCTGCTGCTGCGGTACGCGTCCTTGCACAGCAGCACGAACCTCAGCGGCTGCGTGATCACGCGCCGCGCCTACTTCACCGCCGCGGGCACGGACCACGGCCGGCTCATCGGCTACTTCCGCTGCCGCGGCGCGACTTTCCTCGACTACGCCTGGTTCAGCGGCACCGCGTTCGCCGAGGACGCGGACTTCACCGAGACGACCTTCGCCGGCCGCACGGACTTCAAGGAAGCCGTGTTCGCCAAGGACGCCGTGTTCACCGACGCGGTGTTCACCGATTCGCTCGACCTGCGACGCACGTCGTTCGGCGGCCAGACGGACCTGCGGTTCGCGCGGTCACCGGAACACTTGTCGTTGTACAACACGACCTGTTCGTCCACAAAGGACGTCCAGCTCCCCGGCGGCTGGGCGTTGGAACCGCTCGAAGACGGTGTTGCCCGGATCACCGTGGCCGAGTAGCCGGTGCCCGCGAGGCACTTTACTTGCCTTTTCGCCGCTGGTAGCGCCCCTTGACGACGGTGGTGTACTCGATCTTGTGGCGTCGTCCGAAGGAGGGCCGAGGATGAACACCGGCATACCCGGCGCACTGTCCGACCGCGCCGAAGCCGAGGCGTACTTCGACTTCGTGCAGGGCGCCGACGAGCGCACCCGCGAGATCCTGGATCTGGAGACCACCCGGATCGCGGGCGCCGCCGTGCTCTCGGCCCGCAACGACTCCTCCGGGTTCTGGACCCGGGCGCAGGGGTTGGGCCACGACAGTCCGCTCACCACCGAGCGGCTCGACGAGGTCCTCGGCTACTTCCGCGGCCGAGGGCACGAATCCGCCGCGCTGCACCTCGACTCCGACGCGCTCCCCCACGACTGGGCGACGCTGCGGGTCCGCCACGGCCTGTCGGCCGGCCCGAAGTTCGCGAAACTCGTGGCCCGGGTGGGGACCGTCCTGGCCGCGGCCGGGGAGACCAAGCTCGACGCCGCGCTGCGGATCGCGCCGGTCGTTCCCGAGCAGGCCGCGACCTGGGGTTCGGTGATGTGCGAGGTCTTCGGGTGGAGTGCCGTCGCCGGGCTGCCCGAGCTGTGCGCGAGTTCGGTGACGAGGCCGGAGTGGGCGCCGTTCGCCGTCTGGGCGGGTGAGCGCATGGTCGCGACAGCCAATGCGCACCGGTTCGCCGGCACCGCGCACATGTTCGGCGGCGCGACCCTGCCGGAGTTCCGCAACCGCGGCGCGCAGTCCGCGCTGCTGCTGGCCCGCGCCGAAGCGGCGGCCGAGGCCGGCTGTGAATGGCTGGTGGCCGAGGCCTACGCGCCGGACGAGGGCAAGAACCCGTCGCTCACGAACATGCGCCGGCTGGGTTTCGAGGAGTACCAGCGGCGCCCGGTGTGGCGCTGGGCGCGCGCCGACGAACGGTGACCGAGGGCTCCCGGGCGGCCGTGACCGCCCGGGAGCGACCAACGATCAGTCGAACAGCGCCGGGAGCGTCTTCTCCCACGGCTCACGCAGCTCGTCGAGCGTGAACTCCGTGATGCCCTGCAGCTCGAGCGTGCCCGAGTCCGGGTCGACGACGCCGGTCTTGCGCCACGGCAGGCCGCGGGCGGTGCACATCTCCGTGAAGCGCAGCTCTTCCGTGCGCGGCACCGCGACGAGCACCCGGCCCGAGGACTCGGAGAACAGCTGGACGAACGGGTCCTGGTCGCGGTCGAGGAACACCCGCGCGCCGCACTGTCCGATGAGGACGGTCTCCACCAGTGCCTGGGCGAGGCCGCCGTCGGCGAGGTCGTGGGCGGCGGAGATCATGCCGTCGCGCGAGCCGGCGACGAGGACCTCGCCGATGAGCTTCTCGCGGGCGAGGTCGACCTTCGGCGGCACGCCGCCGAGGTGGCCGTGGAGCTCACGGGCCCACGCGGAGCCGTCGAGCTCGTCGTGGGTGTCGCCGAGCAGCAGGAGCGTCTCGCCGGCCTCCGCGCCGATCCCGGTGGGGATGCGGCGGGTCACGTCGTCGATCACGCCGAGCACGGCGATCACCGGCGTCGGCAGGATGGCCGTGTCGCCGGTCTGGTTGAAGAAGCTCACGTTGCCGCCGGTCACCGGGATGCCCAGCTCGACGCACGCGTCGGCCAGCCCGTGCACGGCCTGCTCGAACTGCCACATCACGGCCGGGTCGGTCGGGGCACCGAAGTTGAGGCAGTCGGACACCGCGACCGGCGTCGCACCACCCGTGGCGACGTTGCGGTACGCCTCGGCCAGCGCGAGCTGAGCGCCGCGGTACGGGTCGAGGTAGACGAACTTCGCGTTGCAGTCGGTGGACACCGACACGCCGCGGCCGCTCGACTCGTCGATGCGGATCATGCCGGAGTCGGACGGCTGGGCGAGCACGGAGTTGCCGCGCACGTAGCGGTCGTACTGCGCCGTGACCCATTCCTTCGACGCCTGGTTGGGCGCCGCGATGAGCTTCAGCAGGTCGGCGCGCAGTTCTTCGGGGGTCGACGGCCGGGGCAGGTTCGCCGACGTGTCCGCGATCAGCGCGTCCTGGGAAGCCGGGCGCTGGATCGGCCGGTCGTACACCGGGCCCTGGTGGGCGACGGTGTGGGCCGGGACGTCGACCACGACCTCGTCGTGCCAGGTGATCACGAGGTTGTCGCCGTCGGTGACCTCGCCGATGTCGGTGGCGATCACGTCCCACTTCGCGCACACGGCCATGAACGCCTCGACGTTCTCCGGCGCCACGACCGCGCACATGCGTTCCTGCGACTCGCTAGAGAGCACCTCGGCGGGCGTCATGCCGGTGGCGCGCAGCGGCACGCGGTCGAGGTAGACGTGCATCCCGCCGTCACCGGCGGCCGCGAGCTCCGACGTCGCGCAGGACAGCCCGGCGCCGCCGAGATCCTGGATGCCGACGACGAGCTTTTCCTTGAACAGGTCGAGGCAGCACTCGATGAGCACCTTCTCGGTGAACGGGTCGCCGACCTGCACGCTCGGCAGCTTGCGGCGGCCGGCCGCGGATTCGTCACCGGAGAACGTGTCGCTCGCCAGCACGGACACGCCGCCGATGCCGTCGAGGCCGGTGCGCGCGCCGAACAGGATGATCTTGTTACCGGTGCCCGAAGCGAACGCCAGGTGCAGGTCCTCGGTGCGCATGGCACCCACGCACAGGGCGTTGACCAGCGGGTTGCCACTGTAGGACGGGTCGAACACGAGCTCGCCGCCGATGTTCGGCAGGCCGAGGCAGTTGCCGTAGCCACCGACGCCGGCGACCACACCGGGCAGCACGCGCTTGGTGTCGGGCGCGTCGGCCGGGCCGAAGCGAAGCGCGTCGGCCACCGCGAGCGGGCGCGCGCCCATGGCCATGATGTCGCGGACGATGCCGCCGACGCCCGTGGCCGCACCCTGGTACGGCTCCACATAGGACGGGTGGTTGTGGCTCTCGACCTTGAAGGTGACCGCCCAGCCGTCGCCGATGTCGACCACGCCGGCGTTCTCGCCGATGCCCGCGAGCATCTTCGACTTCATCTCGTCGGTGGCGGTCTCGCCGAAGTAGCTCAGGTGCTTCTTCGAGGACTTGTAGGAGCAGTGCTCGCTCCACATGACCGAGTACATCGCCAGCTCGGCGTCGGTGGGCCGGCGGCCGAGGATCTCGCGGATCCGCGCGTACTCGTCTTCGGCGAGGCCGAGCTCGATGTACGGCTGCGTGGTTTCCGGGGTCGCCTTCGCGCGTTCGGTGGTGTCAGTGTTCATGACAGAGCTGCTGGTCACAGTGTTGGATCCAGGGTCCGTGTCAGGGTTCGCCACACCTTCAAGAGTACGTGTCAGCCGCGTCACACCCGCAGGTGCCCGACGTGTTCGCCTACCGATAAATCAGTCGCGCACACTGCGTGAACCGGCTTACCGTCGACAATCGTGCTCTCCGCCACATATCCCTTCGCCTCACCTCGGCTGCCCGAACGGCCGACGGCCGGCCGCTACCTGCTCGCGGTGCTGCGTTCGCGCCCGTGGCTGGCGCTGACGGCCGCGCTCACGGGTGCCTGCTGGTCGCTGCCGAGCGCGCTGTTGCCGTTGGTGATCGGCCGGGGCATCGACGCGATCGCGGCCGGCGACGGCGGCGCGCTCTGGCGCTGGGCACTCGTGGCGGCGGGGCTCGGCGTGTGCCAGGCGGGGTTCGGTACCTGGCTGCACTTCACGTCGTACGGCATGTGGCTGCACGGCGCCGGCACGACGCAGCGCCTGGTCACCGAGCACACCACCCGTCTGGGCGCGACCCTGCGTGAGGCCACGACCACCGGCAACGTCGTGGCGGTGACGTCGTCGGACATCAACTGGATCGGCAACACCTACGAGGTGATCGGCCGGACGGTGGGTTCGGTGGTGGCGTTCGTGGTGATCGGGATCGCGATGCTGGGTTCGTCGCCGTTGCTCGGTGTGGTCGCGCTGGTGGGCGTGCCGCTCGCGGTGATCGGGATCGGGCCGCTGCTGAAGCCGCTGCAGAACCGCAAGACCGTGCAGCGCGAGAACCTGAGTGACGTCAACGCGCTGGGCGCCGACATCGTGTCCGGCCTGCGGATCCTGCGCGGGGTCGGCGGCGAGCGCCGGTTCCTGAAGCGGTTCCACGAAGCCAGCCAGCGCGTGCGCCGCTCGGGTGTCGAGGTCGGGCGCGCGGAGGCGTGGCTGGCCGCGGCGGCGATCGTGCTGCCGGGCCTGGTCACCGTGGCGATCACGTGGCTGGGCGCGCGGCTCGCGCTCGACGGCACGATCGGCGTGGGTGAGCTGGTGGCGTTCTACGGCGTCTCGGCGTTCCTGGTGGTGCCGGTGGACACGGCGACGGAGGCCGTCGGCGCCTACAGCTCAGGTCTCGTGGCGGCGCGCAAGATCTGCGGCCTGCTGTCGTTGCGCGCGCGGCTGACGGACCCGGCGACGCCCACGCCGCTGCCCGCCGGGGCACTCGACCTGGTGGACGTCGAGAGCGGCATGCACCTGGTGGCGGGCAAGCTCACGGTGGTCGACCTCGGCGCCGACGCCGAGGCGCTCGCGGACCGGCTGGCGCGGTTCACGGACGCGGCCGAGCCGGTGCTGGTCGGCGGCGTGCGCGCGGACCAGGTCGCGCTGGCCGAGCTGCGTTCGCGGGTCGTGTACGCGCACAACCAGGACCTGTGGTTCTCGGGTGTGCTGCGCGAGCAGCTCGCCCCGGCGTCGCCGAACACCGTGACGATCGAAGAAGCCCTGTTCGCGGCGGATGCCGACGACATCGTGGAGGCGCTGCCGCGCGGGGTCGACGAGCTGATCGGCGAGCGCGGCCGCGAGGTGTCGGGTGGCCAGCGGCAACGGCTGAGCCTGGCGCGGGCGCTCGCGACGGACGCCGACGTGCTGCTGCTCGACGAGCCGACCTCGGCCGTGGACGCGCACACGGAGGCGCGGATCACCCGGCGCGTGGCCGAGCTGCGGCGCGGGCGCACGACGGTGGTGTTCAGTCAGAGTCCCTTGTGGACACACGTGGCCGACGAGGTCGTGAGCGGAAAGGCGGTGCCGGTGTGAAACGGCTTCCCCTCGCCTCGGGCCGCGACGTGCGGCGCTGGGCGGCGCGCACGGCCGCCGAGCACCGGCGCGAGTTCTCCGTGATGCTCGGGCTGTTCTGCCTGGCCACGCTGATCGGGCTGGCCACGCCGCAGCTGCTGGGCCGGCTCGTGCAGGGTGTGGTCGACGGCGGCACCAGCACCCGCGTCGACCTGCTGGCCGTGGGTTTCGTCGTGGTGCTGGTGCTGCAGGCCTGGGCGAAGAAGGCCGCGCGGCTGCGGGGCCGCATGTTCGGCGAGCGCGTGCTGGCGCAGACGCGGGAACGCTTCGTGGCCAACTCGCTGAGCCTGCCGCTCGGCACGGTCGAGGCCGCGGGCACCGGTGACCTGCTCAGCCGCGCGACGAGCGACATCAGCCGCCTCGACCACGCCGTGCGCTTCGCGGCGCCGGAGATCCTGATCGCGGTGGTGACGGTGGTGCTCACCACGATCGCGATGTTCGTGACGTCGCCGCTCTTGGCGTTGGCGCTGCTCGTGGCGCTGCCGCTGCTGGTGCCCGTGAACATCTGGTACCAGCGCCGGATCCCGGCGCTGATGGCGTGGATGCTCGACCGCTGGGGCGACCTGCAGTCGGCCACGCACGAGACCGTGGAGGGCGCGCGCACCACCGAGGCGCTGAGCCTGACCGACCGCCGCGTGCGGCTCGGGCGCGACGCGCTGGACCAGGCCGTGCTGGGCGAACGCCGGATGCGTGCGTTGCAGCTGCGGTGGATGCCGTCGCTGGAGATCAGCTACGTGCTGCCGATCGCCGCGCTGCTCGGCATCGGGTTCTTCGCCTACTCCCAGGGGTGGGCCGAGATCGGCACGATCACGACGATGCTGGCCTACGCGCAGGCGATGACGGCGCCGCTGAACGACGCCCTGTTCTGGATGGAGGACCTCCAGGTGGCGATGGCGGCTGCCCGCCGGATCCTCGGCGTGCAACCGGTACCTTCGCCGGCTTCGGTGACCACCGTCCCGGCCGGGCGCGACATCGAGGTGCGCGGCGTCCACTTCGGCTACACGGCCGACCGGGAAGTGCTGCACGGCATCGACTTGTCGGTGCCGCGTGGCGAACGGCTGGCCATCGTCGGCCCTTCGGGTGCCGGCAAGTCGACGTTGGGCCGCTTGCTCGCGGGCATTTCGGCGCCGTCGCGCGGATCGATTTCCGTGGGCGGCACCGAGGTTTCGTCGCTGGCCGAGGACGTGCTGCGTGGTGAGGTGCTGCTGTTGACGCAGGAACACCACACGTTCTCGGGTTCGCTGCGGGAAAACCTGGCCCTGCCGGCTCGGCGTGGCGGCGGCGACTGGTCGGACGCGGAGCTCCTGGACGCCTTGACCGCGGCCGGTGCTGCCGCGTGGTTCGCGTCGCTGGAAGCCGGTTTGGACACCAAGCTGGGTTCCGGTGCCTACGCCGTGCCGGCTGCCCTGGCGCAGCAGCTGGCGTTGGCGCGGGTCGTGCTGGCCGATCCCCACACCCTCGTGCTCGACGAAGCGACTTCCTTGCTGGACACGGGTTCCGCGCGTGAGCTGGAGCGTTCGCTGAACGCGGTTCTGGCCGGGCGCACCGTGATCGCGATCGCGCACCGCCTCCACACCGCGGCCGCGGCGGACCGCGTCGCGGTGGTGGAGGGCGGGCGGATCACGGAACTGGGCTCGCACGCCGAGCTGCTGGCCGCCGACGGCCCGTATGCCCGGCTGGTGGCAGCTGCTTCGTGATCAGCCGGGCTGGTGGCAGATCAGCAGGTTGCACTGGGCGTTGGGTGCGAGGTCGCGCAGCAGCACCACCGGGTCGAGGTAGTCGACCGGGTTGATGTCCAGGTCCAGCGGCGGCGTCTTGAACGGCCCCGGGTCGGGCACGGGCGTGTCCTCGACGCCGCTGAGCAGGATGCGGAAGAAGTTGTAGTACAGGTTCGAGCCGGACGGCGAGGCGCTGAGCAGGCCCGCCAGGTTCGGCGCGGTGTCGCCGAGCACGCCGGTCCAGGTGACGGTGATGCCGAGGCTCGGGATCATGAAGTTGTTCTGCTGCAACGCGCCGACCATCGCGAACAGGTCGTCGGGAGCGCTGCCGACCATCGGGCCCGCCACCGTCTGCGCGTGGGGTAAGTTGGCCGACGTGCACGACGAGCCGCCGTTGTGCCAGAACAGGAACCCGTAACACGGGTTGGTGGGCGTGTTCGCGCGCGCCTGCGTGATGTAGTCGCCGGAGAGGACGCGCCGGCCGCGCCAGGTGCCGTCGTTTTCCATCAGCAGCCCGAGCTTCGCGAACTGCGCGGGCGGGATGAACAGGTTGGCGTACCCGTAGGAGTTGCCGGCGTGGTCACGCAGCCAGATGTAGCTGCCGCGCGGGATGCCGAGGGGTTCGAACAGCTCCCGCTGCGCGAAGTCCTGCAGGTCCTCGCCGACCGCGCGCTGCAGCACCGCCGAAAGCAGGTCGGGCGTGCGCTGGCTGTACTCGAAGTGCGTGCCCGGCTCGTGGGTGAGCGGCTGGGCCATCGCCTCCTGCGCGAGATCGGGATCGAGGCCGACGGACGCCAGCTCCGCCAGGATCGACTCGTCGAGGCCGGAGGTCTGCGTGAGCAGGTTGCGGATCGTGATGGCGCGGTGCGCCGCGTCGCCCACGCCCGCGGGCAGGTACTTGCCGACCGGGTCGTCGAGCCCGATGCGGTGCTGGTCGTAGGCGATGCCGGTGAGGATCGAGATCACGGACTTGGTGGAGCTGAAGATCTCCATCGGCACCTGGTCGAGCAGACCGCGGCCGATGCGGCAGTTGTCGCGGAAGATCTGCACGGACGCACGCAGGTGGGTCTGCGCGTAGGCGATCGCGGCGTCGACCGCGGCCGGGTCCATCGCCTCCTCGGCGGGCGTGGCCGTGGCGAACGACGTGCCCGCGGACGGCAGCTCGCAGCCCTTCCGCGGCGCGGCTGCCGCTTCCTGGGGTGCGACCAGGGCCGCCGCCAGCAGCAGTGCCGCGGTGATTGAGGTGACCACGCGTCGTCGCATGCCCTGCTCCTTTTGCTTGACCCGGCGGTAAAGCTAGCGCAGTTTTACCGTCGGGTAAAGCCGAACGGATATGCTGATCGGATGAGCCGCTCCACTCGCGCCCGCCCCACCGACGACGAACTGCTCGACGCCGCCAGGACGGTCTTCGTGGAGTGCGGCTTCCGCGCCACCACCATGAACGCGATCGCCGACCGCAGCGGTTCCACGAAACCCACGCTGTACGCCCACTTCGGCGACAAGAACACGCTGTACCGCCGCCTGCTCGACCGCGAGGCCGCCGCGTGCCGAGCGAGCCTCTTCGCCGAGTACGAACGCAACGACGGCCTCAGCCTGCGCACCCAGGTCGCCGCCGACACCCAGGCCTTGTTCTCCTACGCCGCCGCCGAACCCGACGGCTTCCGCCTCCTCTTCGGCGTCGACATCACCAGCGACACGATCGCGGTGCGCGAACACCTGCTCGCCGACCTCGACGAGCAGGTCACCCGCCGCATCCGCGCCTACCTCACCGCCCGCCGGCTGCCCCCACGCCCCGACGAACGCCGCCTGGCCAACATCCTCGTGGGCGTCGCCACGACGTCCGCCCGCCACGCCATCGACCACGGCCTCGACCTGGGGGAAGCGGCCCGCCTGGCGGCGGACTTCTCGACGGCGGCGTTGATCAACCTGCCGGCCTGAGGTATTTCCTTTGTGCTCGGTCGTTCGCGCAGGCCACGATTGCCTGCGTGAGCAGCAGATTGAGGGCCATCGCCACCGAGACGGTCGAGATCGTCGCGCGCGGGGCGTATGGCTCTGTCGTGATCGAGGATCAAGTCGACAGCGCCCGGAGGGGCACTCGGCTCTACCTGCCCGAGGACGACGTGCCGCCGGTTGCCTCGATCCGGGTGATCCCTCGGATCGAGGTGACCAACGAGTCGAGCACCGCGGCCGCGCGTCGGCTGGGTGGTGACGTCGCATGCCTCGTGTTCGCGTCGGCCCGCAACCCCGGCGGCGGTTTCCTGAACGGCGCGCAGGCGCAGGAGGAGGCGATCGCGCGGAGTTCGGCTCTGTACACGTGCCTTTTGGCAGCCCCCGAGTTCTACGCCCACCACCGCGCCGACCCTGACCTGCGCTACTCCGACCGCGTGATCCACTCCCCCGGCGTGCCGACCTTCCGCGACGACAACGCCGCGCTGCTCCCCACGCCGACCCCCGTGTCCTTCCTGACCGCGGCGGCACCGAACCTGGGGGCGATCCGCCGCAACCAGCCTGCGCACGTCGACTCGGTGCCGGGTGTCCTACGCCGGCGAGCGCGGCGCGTCGTGGAGATAGCCGCTGGTCACGGGCACCGGCACCTCGTGCTGGGCGCCTGGGGCTGCGGGGTGTTCGAGAACGATCCGACCGTGGTGGCCGAGGCGTTCCGCGAAGCGCTCGACGTTTACCCGCACTTCGAGCGGGTCGTCTTCGCGGTGCTGGACAAGCGGGCGGGCGCCCCTACGCATGCGGCGTTCGTCCGTGCGTTCGGCTGAGTCGCGTGGTTCTCGTAGGCGTCGCGAGCGGCCAAGACGGTGGGCAGGTGGTCCCGTGCCCAGCACCGGCTGGCGTCGATGAGGTCGAGCAGGGTCCGGCCCAGTGAGGTCAGTTCGTAGTCCACGCGTGGTGGCACCTCGGCGTAGCCGGGTGATCATGTTGTCGCGCTCGGCCGTGTCGGTCACCGGCTTCGCGTCCGTCACCCTGCCCGCACAGCAGCTGGCCCGGCTACGCGACCAGGCGTTCACCCTGGCTGCCTCCGGTGAACTGCGGCCGATCATCGGCGCGGTCCTGCCGCTTGCGCAAACCTGGGCAGCCCATCAGGCGTTCGAGGATCGGGCAGCCGTCGGGAAGACGATCCTCACGCCGTGACCGGCCGGCCTGACGCCGGAGGAAGCCCAGCAACAGCAACAAAAAGGGGCGACACCACGGTGCCGCCCCTTTCACACGAACTCGATCAGGCCTTCGCGAACGCGTCCACCGCGCTCAAGAACATGCCGAGACCGTCGTCGGATGGGCCGGTGAGGGCGTCGATCGCGTGTTCCGGGTGGGGCATGAGGCCGACGATGCGACCGTTTTCGCTGCGGATGCCCGCGATGTCGTTGCGCGAGCCGTTGGGGTTGCCGTCCACGTAGCGGAACGCGACGCGGCCCTCGCCCTCCAGCATGTCCAAAGTGGACTTGTCGGCCATGTAGCAGCCGTCGTTGTTCTTGAGCGGGATGAGGATTTCCGCGCCCTTGTCGTAGCGGCTGGTCCAGGCCGTGTCGGTGTTCTCCACGCGCAACCACTGGTCGCGGCACACGAAGTGGAGGCCGACGTTGCGGATCATCGCGCCGGGGAGCAGGCCGGCTTCGCAGAGGATCTGGAAGCCGTTGCAGATGCCGAGGACCGGCATGCCCCCGCGGGCGGCGTCGATGACCGAGTCCATCACCGGCGCGAAGCGCGCGATGACGCCGGCGCGCAGGTAGTCGCCGTAGGAGAAGCCGCCGGGGACGACCACGCCGTCGACGCCGCGCAGGTCGGCGTCGGCGTGCCACAGGGGCACGGCTTCGGCGTCGGCGTAGCGGACCGCGCGGGCGGCGTCGCCGTCGTCGAGGGTGCCCGGGAAGGTGATGACACCGATGCGCGCGCTCACGCGTCCACCCGCCGGATGGTCCACTGCTCGATCACGGGGTTCGCGAGGAAGCCCTCGGCGATCTTGGCGAGCGTCTCGTCATCGACGGTGTCGTCGATCTCGAGCTCGAAGTGCTTGCCCTGGCGCACTTCCGTGACGCCGGTGAACCCCAGCCGCGGCAGCGCTCGGGCCACCGCCTGGCCCTGCGGGTCGAGGATTTCTGGCTTCGGCATGACGTCGACGACGACTCGGGCCACGGCAGGCTGCTCCTTATTCACGCAGGTCGTGGGTACGGGACCGAGGGTACTTGACCCTCCGCGACCGGCGCCCGTCCGGTATCGGGGACAGATGCGCAGGTCACAACTGGCCCGGGTCGCGCGGCAGGAGGATGCTGCTCGCGGGGCCTTTCCCCGGCGCGCGTGCTGGGCCATGATGAGTCGTTGACAGCACGCCAACATGAGCAGCTGGAGGCATCGTGGCCGGTCAGGACTCGTTCGACTACGTCATCGTCGGAGCAGGCAGCGCCGGCTGCGTGCTGGCGGCGCGGCTGAGCGAGGATCCGGCGGCCCGAGTATTGCTGCTCGAGGCGGGCGGCGAGGACACCGCCGACGAGATCCACATCCCGGCGGCGTTCGCGTCGCTGTTCAAGACGCGGTGGGACTGGAACTACGAGACCGTCGAGCAGAAACACACCGGCAAACCCGCCTACTGGCCGCGCGGCAAGATGCTCGGCGGCTGCTCGTCGATCAACGCCATGATCTACATCCGCGGCAACCGCGCCGACTACGACGGCTGGCGCGATTCCCACGGTGCCACCGGCTGGGGTTGGGACGACGTGCTGCCGTACTTCAAGCGCGCCGAGGGCAACCAGCGCCTCGACGGCCCGCTGCACGGCACCGACGGACCGCTGAACGTCGAGGACCGCCGCTTCACCCACGAGCTCTCGAACGCGTGGGTCAACAGCGCCGTGGCCTGGGGGTTGAAGCGCACCGACGACTTCAACGGCTCGTCGCAGGAAGGCGCGGGCCTCTACCAGGTGACGTGCAAGCGCGGACGCCGCTGGTCCACCGCGGACGCGTACCTGCGGCCGGCGTTGGACCGACCCAACCTGGTTGTCCACACCCACGCGCAAGCCACGCGGGTGGTGTTCGAGGGCACGCGGGCGGTGGGTGTGACCTACCTGCACAAGGGCGTCGAGGTCACGGTCCGCGCGGACGCCGAGGTGCTGCTCGCGGGTGGCGCGGTGAACTCGCCACAGCTGCTGATGCTCTCGGGTGTCGGGCCGGCCGAACACCTGCGTGAGCTGGGCATCGACGTCGTCGCCGGGCTCGCGGGCGTCGGGGAGAACCTGCACGACCACCCGGCGGCCGGGATCATCTGGTCGACCAAGGGCACCACCGACCTCGTCGACGCGGCCACTCCGGCCGGTCTCGTCCGCTGGCAGCTCACGCGGCGCGGGCCGCTGGCGTCGAACATCGGCGAGGCCGGCGCGTTCTTCCCGACGCGTGACGGGCTGATCGCGCCGGACATGCAGATCCACGTCGCCCCGACGTTGTTCTACGACAACGGCATGCGCGAACCCACCGTCCCGGGCTTCACCTCCGCGGCCACGCTGGTCGACGTCGCGAGCCGCGGACGGCTGCGGCTGAAGTCCGCGAACCCGTTGTGGAAGCCGGAAATCGACCCGGCGTACTACGCCGAGCCGATCGACCTTGACACGATGAAGTCGGCCTTGCGCTCGCTCATCGACATCGGCGAGTCGGGTCCGTTGGCGCGGTTCCTGGACAAGCCGTTCCTGCCGACGTCCCACGACCTCTCCGACGACGCGCTGACCGAGCACATCCGCGAGAACACCCAGACGCTGTACCACCCCGTCGGTACGTGCGCGATGGGTTCGGACGAGCGGTCGGTGGTGGACCCGACGTTGCGGGTGCGCGGGGTGGAGGGCCTGCGGGTCGTGGACGCCTCGGTGATGCCGGTGGTGCCGCGGGGGAACACCAATGCTCCGACGATCATGGTGGCGGAGAAGGCGGCTGATTTGATTCGGGGTCGCTCGGTTTAGGTCCGGCCCAATTTGGTTGGGCCTCGTTGAGTCTCGTTGGGCCTCGTTGAGTCTCGCCGGGTCTCGTTGGGTCGGACCCACGCCGGTTGTCCACAGGTGGACAGTTGGTTGGGTCCGACCCCATCATTTGCTCTCGACTTGGGTCGGACCCATCAAGCTGTCCACAGGTTAGGTCCGACCTAACCAACCTTCCGTAGGCTGTCCCGCGTCAGGTCGGCGAGCGCCGGGTAGCCGTCGACGGCCATGATGAGGTCGGCTTCGGCCAGGAGGCTGCGCAGGACGTGGACGGCGCCGTCCACCCCGCCCAGGGCGAGGCCCCACACGTACGGTCGCCCGATCCCCACGGCCCTCGCGCCCAGGGCCAGGGCTTTCACGATGTCCGCCCCGGAGCGCACCCCGGAGTCGAAGAGGACCGGGGTGTCGGCGGAGGCGTCGACGACGTCGGCGAGGCAGTCGAGGGCGGGGAGCCCGCCGTTGGCCTGGCGGCCGCCGTGGTTGGAGCAGTAGATGCCGTCGACGCCACCGTCGATGGCGCGGCGGGCGTCCTCCGGGTGCTGGATGCCCTTGACGATCAGTGGCAACGAAGTGAGCGACCGCAGCCACGGCAGATCGTCCCAGGTCAGCGGGTTGCCGAACAGCTGCGCCCACAGGCCGACGGCCGCCACGGGATCGTCCTCGGGAGCCTTCCCCAGGCGCGCGCGGAACACCGGGTCGGTGAAGTAGTTGGCGAGGCAGTGGCCACGCAGCTGGGGAAAGTTGGCTGTGGACAAGTCCCTCGGCCGCCAGCCGGTGACCCACGTGTCGAGCGTGACCACGATGCCCTTGAAGCCCGCCTTCTCCGCCCGCGCGACCAGTGACGCCGCCAGCTCGCGGTCCGTCGGCGTGTACAGCTGGAAGAACCCGGGCGTGTCGCCGAGTTCGGGCACGACCTGTTCGATCGGGTCGACGGTGAGCGTCGACGCGACCATCGGCACGCCCGTGCGCGCGGCGGCGCGTGCGGTGGCCAGGTCGCCGTGGCCGTCCTGCGTGCACAGGCCGGCCACCCCCACCGGCGCCAGGAACAGCGGCGACGGCAGCTTCAGCCCGAACAGGTCCACCGACAGGTCCCGGTCCTTGGCCCCGACGAACATCCGCGGCACCACACCCCAGCGCCCGAACGCCTCGGCGTTGCCGCGCTGCGTCGCCTCGTCACCCGCACCACCGGCTACATAGGACAGAACCGACGGCGGAAGTGCCTGTGCCGCACGGGCCTCGAGTTCGGCGTAGACCATGGGCATGGTCGGGACGCGGCCGGTGAGCCCGGCGAAGTAGATCTCGTTCTGAAAGTCACCGAAGCGCGTCATGCGGGCTCTTTCTGGCTCGAGGCGGACCGCGCCCCGGAACCCGGGACGCGGCCCAGACCTTAGCGCTTGCCGTGCATGATGGTGATGAGCTTGGCCACCAGAGCGTCGGTCGATTCCTTGCGGCTGAACGAAGTCAGGGTGATCGGCGCGGTGAACCGCTGGCGCGCGACGGCCTTGGTCCGGGCGAACTCGCGCAGGCCTTCGGGCCCGTGGATGCGCCCGAAGCCCGAGTCGCCGACGCCGCCGAAGGGCAGCGAGGCGATGCCGGCGAACGAGAGCGGCGCGTTGATCGAGGTCATGCCGGTGCGCAGCCGCGCGGCGAGCTCGACGCCGCGGGACTTGGAGAACACGGTGGAGCCGAGGCCGTAGGTGGTGGCGTTGGCCTTGTCCACAGCCTCGTCCATGTCGCGGACCTTGGCGATGGTGACCGTCGGGCCGAACGTCTCCTCGCGCACCGCCTCGGAGTCCTCCGGCACGTCGACGAGGACGGTGGGTTGGGCATAACGATCGCCGACGCTGTCCACACCCCCGAGCACCGCGCGGCCGCCGCGTTCGAGGGCGTCGGCGATGTGGCGGCGGATCACGGCGAGCTGCGAGGGCATGGTGACGGGGCCGTACTGGGCGTCCGCGTCGGAGCCGGCGCGCACGTTCTGCGACCTGTCCACAACCTTCTGGACGAAGGCGTCGTGCACGCGCTCGTGGACGTATACCCGCTCGACGCCGATGCAGGTCTGGCCGGAGTTGGAGAAGGCGCCCCAGACGGTGGCGTCGGCGGCGGCGTCGAGGTCGGCGTCCGCGTCGACGAGCACGGGGTCCTTGCCGCCGGCCTCGATCACGACCGGGGTGAGCGTGTTCGCGGCCGCGGCCATGATTTTCTTGCCGGTGGCGGTGGAGCCGGTGAACGCGATCTTGTCCACGCCGGACGTGACCAGCGCGCCACCGGTCTCGCCGAACCCCGTGATCAGCTGCAGCACGGGCTGCTCGGGCACGACCTCGGCGAACGCGTCGACCAGCCACTTGCCCACGCCCGGGGTGTATTCGCTGGGCTTGAAGACCACGGCGTTGCCGGCCGCGAGCGCGTAGGTGACCGAGCCCAGCGGCGTGTACACGGGGTAGTTCCACGGACCGATCACGCCGACGACGCCCAGCGGGCGGTACTCGACCGTCGCCGCCTGGTTCGACATGAGGAGGCCGGCCGAGCGGCGCTGCCGGCCCAGGTACTTGCGCGCGTGCTTCGCAGCCCACGCGATGTGCTCGATGGCGAGCACGGTCTCGAGCTGGGCGTCGGCGATCGGCTTGCCGGTCTCGTCGCGCACGACCTGGCACAACTGCGGCAGGCGGCGCGTGATCACGCCCTTCCACTGCCGCAGGCGGTCCGCGCGCCCCGCGAAGCCCAGCCCGTCCCACCACTCCGCCGCGACACGCGCCCGCTCGACCGCCGCGCGCACGTCGTCGGCCGTGTGCACCGGGTACGTGCCCACCACCTCGTCGGTCGCCGGGCTCAGCGAATCGAAGGTCTCACCGACCCAGGTCGGCTTCGGCTGGACGGCGGTCATCGGCGTCTCCCCTGCTCTTCGGCCCTGCTCTTCGGCCCTGCTCGTTCGGTCCTGCTTGTTCGGTCCTGCTTGGTCGGCATTGTGGTCCAGGCTACGAGGTTGCTGACGCAGTGCCAATAGCCTGAGACTCCGCGTCAGCATGGCACCGGCGAGCGGTTCGGGGAAAGGGTGGCTGGGCGGGCTCGTGGGCACTGCTGCCGCCTTGACGGTCGATGTCACCCACAGGGGCAACGCAGCGTTCGCCGGTGACGTCGGGCCCGAGTCCGGCCGTTTCGCGCCGAACGGCCCTTCGGGCGGGCGACACCTTGTTGACCAGCGCCGACACGTCTGGGTGAACACGGTGTCGCGTGTTGTCGTGCGGCGTCTCGGGCGCCGCGGATTCGCCTATGGCCCAACGTTTCCGGGGCGATTTCTCGACTTGTCCACAGGGGTCCCTTCGTTGTGGATAACTGGGCCTTCACCTGGGCGTTTTGTCGGTTTTCGACGGAGGTGGCCGGTAGGATGGAACCGGGGACGCCCCCCTGGGAGGGCGGGGGTTTGTCCGGCGGCCGGAAGGCTCGGGGCACAGGTCGCCGCGGGCGTTCGAGAGCCGGCCGGTTGCCACAGGAGCAGGGGTGGAAGGGGCGCGACGGCCAGGATGTGTGCAGCGGAAGGGCTGGCGGCGGCGGAGCGCGAGGCAGGACAGGGATGGAGCGCGCGTGGCTAGACGGAAGCGGTCCATAGGACTCGGGCCGGGGCCTGGCGTTTGGTCGTGGTGATGCGCGGCAGGCCGGCGTGGGGGCCTCAGGGCCGAGACGGAACGCGTGCTTGGGGAACGGTCCATGGGCCTTGTGGCGACCTCGGGCGAACGGGTTGGTCGTGGTGATGCGCGGCGGGCGAGCTTGGCGGCGTGCGCACGGCGGGCATAGGGTGAATCCGACTATGTGTGAAGGAGAATCCTGATGCGGATCGTCCATTTCGGACATGCCTGCGTACTTCTGGAGACCGACGGGGAGCGGATCCTGGTCGACCCGGGTGCGTTCTCCACCGACTTCGAGCGGGAGCGCGAACTGTCGGCCGTCCTCATCACCCACCAGCACTTCGACCACATCGACGGCGAGCGGCTGCCGAAGGTGCTGGCGGCGAACCCCGGCGCGAAGCTGATCGTGGACCCGGGCTCCGTGGAGACCGTGCAGAAGCTGAACCTGCAGTACGAGGTCGCGAACCCCGGCGACGCGTTCGAGATCGGTGGCACGGCGGTGAACGTGGTGGGCGGCGAGCACGCCGTGATCCACAGCGACATCCCCGTGATCCCGAACATCGGCTACGTGCTGGACCACGGCGCCTTCTACCACCCGGGCGACTCGTTTTTCGTGCCCGAGCAGAAGATCGACGTGCTCGGGCTGCCGACGGGCGCGCCCTGGCTCAAGGCCGGGGAGGCGGTGGACTTCCTGCGCGCGGTGGCGCCGCGGAAGTCGGTGCCGATTCACGAGGCCGTGTTGTCGAGCCCGGCGTTGCACTACGGGCTGTTCGAGAACCTCGCGCCGGAGGGCACTGAGGTGAAGGTCGTCGAGCGCGGGGTCGCCACGGAGCTGTGAGTGAGCCGGGGTGGTCGTCGGGTGGCGGCCACCCCGAAAGCTCAGGCGTCGGCGCGGTGCAGGGAGCCGTAGGTGCTGCCGAAGGCGCGGTTTTCGATGGCGACGTCGACCGCGTCGAGCAGGGCCTGGCGCAGGCCGGGGCGGGTGAGGTCGGCGGCGTCGATGCCGAGGCGCACCAGGCCGCCGCGGCGGGCGGCGCGGGCCGAGGCGAGCACGAGGGCGAAGCAGCGGACCGTCTCGGTGCGGTGCGACTGGCTCGTGAACTCCTGGACGCGCGCCCGCAGCACCTCGCCCGTCACGAGGTCACGCACGGAGCCCGCGTCGGCGCAGAGGGTGAAGCCGTGTTCCCGCAACGCTTGCAGCGTGCCCTGGGAGGCGAGCCAGCGCGGCGGCGCGAACCCGTCGACGGTGACGCCGGTGGTGGCGAGTGCGGCCTTCGCGGCGATCAGGCGCAGACGCGCTTCGTGAGCGGGTAGGTCGGCGAACTCCGCGCGCCGGCCGAGGTGGACGGTTCGGTGGGTGGGCGTGATGCGGTGGTCGTAGCCGTGCAGCAGCACCGAGTCGCCGGCGGCGGCGCGGGTGCGGACCCAGGACGTGACCGGGCCGTCCTCGGTGCGGGCGACGTGCAGGATCGACAGCGGCACCCGCCGCCGCTCCAGCTCCGCCGCGAGGTCGGCGCAGCGGTGCAGCGTGCGCGGGGTGGCGCCGGACAGCGAAACCAGCAGGCGAGCATCCACGTGCCCCATTGCGCCTCAGCCCGGTGGCGCCTGGCTGACAACGCCGTGAACTGCGCAGAAAGGACACGTGAGAGTCAGAGTTTGGCGGCCTCCACCAGCCGGTTGACGGCCATGGCGATCCGGCCGCGCAGGTCGGGGTCGACGATGGCGCCGTCGGACACGGTGTGGCGCGGGATGGGGATGCGCACGCACGCGTCGTCGACGATGCGCGCGCCGGCATAGGTGAGCACCTTGCGCAGCGACTCGTGCGCATCGGCGCCGCCCGTGGGCGCGGCCACGGACGAGGCGTTGATCCACGACACCGGCTTGCCGTAGATCTCCCCGCCGCCGACGGTCCAGTCCAGCAGGTTCTTGAACGACCCCGGCAGGCCACCCGCGTACTCCGGCGTGCAGATCAGCACGCCGTCGGCCGCCGCGACCTCCGCGCGCAGCTTCGCGACGGCCGGGTGCAGGGGCTCGTGGTCGTCGTCGGGGTTGAAGTGCGGGAGGTCGGCGAGGCCGTCGTACACCGCGGACTCGGTGAACCTCGCGGCGGTGCCGATCACCGCCGCGTTCACCGAACCGCCCCGCAGACTGCCGCAGATGAGCAGGATCACGAGCGCCAGTGTGCCAGTGAAAGTCGCGGGGTTGCCTGGTTTCGGGTCTCACTCACGGCTCGATCACGACGCGCGCGGCGTCTGACCGCCAAGCCGATCACGACCAGGCGATCTCCAGCTCCTTCCCCTGCGCCCGGCCGGCCTCGGCGGCGGGGCGGCGGGTGGCCGGGTCCAGGGGGTTCGTGCCGATCGCGGCCAGCGACGCGGCGTCCGGTTCCACGACGGCCACCGAGGAGCCCGAGGCGCGCAGGGAAGCCACGACGTCGGCGAAGGGCTGGTCGGTGGGGAAGACGTCGGCGGAGCCCAGGGGCTGGACGATCAGCACGCGGTCGTGGCCGGAGGCGTAGTCGGCGTTGTCGGAGGAGCGCACGCCGCCGTCGACGTAGCGGGACGCGCCGATGGTGACGGGCGGCCAGATGCCCGGGACGGCGCAGCTGGCGGCCACGGCGGTGACCAGCGGGACGCCGGAGTCGTTGCGGAAGACGCGGGGCTCACCCGTGACCGCGTCGACGGCGACGATGGCCAGGGCACGAGCGGGCCAGTCGTGGGACGGGAGGCGGGACTCGATCACCGCGAGGCGCTCGGCTTCGGGCACCGTCGACGCCCCGAGGGCGAACGCGCCGATCGAGCGGCGCATGTCGGTGACCGTGCCGCCGCTGCCGAGGGCGGCGGCGAACTGCGCGCCGAAGCTCTCCAGGTCGACCTCGACCGCGATCTCGGCGGCCTGGAGCGCCGGGTCGGTCTGGCGTGCGTAGAGGTCGGCCAGGCTGAGGCCGCTGCCGATCTGGGCGGCGACGGTGGAGCCCGCGGACGTGCCGACGATCAGGTCGGCCCCGCTGACGTCGCGTCCCGCGTCGGCGAGGCCCGTCAGCAGGCCCGTGATCCATGCGATTCCTGCGACGCCGCCGCCGCCCAGTACCAAAGCCTCGGTCATGCGCTCAGTGTGCCAGTGAGCACCGACAAGTAGCCGCAAACCGCGCGGCGAAAAGCGTCAGGCGCCCGGCCAATCCGACAGCGACCGGCCGCTGAGGCGCTCGTAAGCCTCGACATAACGTGCCCGCGTGGCGGCCACCACGTCGTCCGGCAGGGGCGGCGGCTGGGTGTTCGACGCGCGGTCCCAACCGGAGTCCGGGCCGGTGAGCCAGTTGCGCACGAACTGCTTGTCGAAGGACGGCTGGGTGTGGCCGGGGGCGTAACCGTCGGCGGGCCAGTAGCGGGACGAGTCCGGCGTGAGGACCTCGTCGGCGAGCACGAGGCGGCCGTGGGCGTCCAGGCCGAACTCGAACTTCGTGTCGGCCAGCAGGATGCCGCGCTCGGCAGCGAACTCGGCGCCGCGGCGGTAGATGGCGAGGGTGGCGTCGCGGACCTCCGCGGCGCGGGCTTCGCCGATCTGGGCAGCGACCGTCTCGAACGACACGTTCTCGTCGTGCTCGCCCAGCTCGGCCTTCGTGGCCGGCGTGAAGATCGGCGACGGCAGCTTCGACGCCTCCACCAGCCCGGCCGGCAGCTCGACGCCGCAGACCGAGCCGCTGCGCTGGTAATCGGAGAAGCCCGAGCCCGTGAGGTAGCCGCGCGCGACGGCCTCCACCGGCAGCATGTCCAGGCGCTTCACGAGCAGGGCGCGGCCGAGGACCTCGGTGGGGATGCGCGGGTCGTCCCAGGCCTCGAGGTGGTTGGGGATGACGTCCGCGAGCTCGGAGAACCAGAACACGCTCATCGCGGTGAGGACGCGGCCCTTGTCCGGGATGGGGGTGTCCAGCACGAAGTCGTAGGCCGAGATGCGGTCGGAGGTGACCAGCAGCAGGTGGTTGTCCCCGGCGGCGTAGAGGTCCCGGACCTTGCCGGAGGCGATCTTCGGAAAATCGGCGAGCGTCGTCACGGCTGCACCCTAACCCGAGGCCGTCGGAATCGAGGATGATGCAGGTCATGCGCTACCGCTGGATTTCGTTCACCACCGACTACGGCCTGCGCGACGGCTTCGTCGCCGCCTGCCACGGGGTGGTCGCGCGCCTGGCGCCCGACGTGCGGGTGATCGACGTGACCCACCTCGTGCCGCCGCAGCAAGTGCGCCCGGGGGCGGCCGTGCTGGCGCAGACCGTGCCTTCGCTGCCCGAAGCCGTGCACCTGGCCGTGGTGGACCCCGGGGTGGGGACGACGCGGCGCGGGCTCGTCGTGGTCACACCCGGGGGCTTGCTGGTCGGGCCGGACAACGGGCTGCTGCTGCCCGCCGCGGCCGCGCTCGGCGGTGTGACCGGGGCCTACGAGATCGAGGGGACCGAGCCCACGTCGGCGACGTTCCACGGCCGCGACGTCTTCGCCCCCGCCGCCGCGCGCCTGGCGCTCGGTGCCCAACCGGCGTCGTTCGGTCCGGAGGCGCACGATCTGGTGCGGCTGCCCGATCCACTGGTGGCGGCGTTCCCGGGCAAGCTGGTGTCCGATGTGCTCACCGTGGACCACTTCGGCAACGTCCAGCTCGCCGCCACCCCCGCCGACCTGGAGCTGACCGGGCTCGCGGGCGGGGTGACCGTGCACAGTTCGCGCGTCGCGGTGTCGGCGACGATCGGGCGGACGTTCGGCGACGTGCCCCAGGGCGCGAACCTGGTTTTCACCGACTCCGCGGGGCACCTGGCGATCGCGGTGAACGGCGGATCCGCTGCTGCGGTGCTGAATCTGGGCGCCGCCGAGGAATGCACGATCACCGCTTCTCCCGCCGGCTGAGCACACCCACGCCTTGTCAACGCCCACACCGGCAGGCGAGTGTGGACGGAAAAATGGGGAGGCGGCAGATGGTTGCGTTGATTTCCCACGGCAACAAGGTGATTTCCGCGGGATTCTTCCGCGATCACGACCTCGATTTCGCCACGCGCGGAATGCTCGGGCGCGCCGTGCGCGGGGCCAGCGAGGTCGGTGAGGTGCTGGCGACGATCGCGCGCGTCGGCCGGGCCGCGGACTGGCCGCGGGAATGGGAACGCACGGCGATCCGCGTGCAGGGAGAGGCCGAACGGGCGCGCGAGGCCGGGCACCTCGTGAGCGCGAGCTCGCACTTCCTGCGGGCGGCGACGTATTGGTCCTGCGTGGTCGACGGACTGTCCACAGTGGATAAGCCAGTCGAGCTGCGGGAGGCGTTCGAGAAACACCGGCGCTGCTGGGAGGCCGTGGTGGACTGTTCGGACGGCGCGTACGTCCGAGTCCCCGTGCCCTACGAATCGACCGCCCTGCCCGGTTACCTGCTCAGACCCGACGCCTCCGGCAAGCCCCGGCCGACACTCGTCGTCACCAATGGCAGCGACGGCGCCCTGAGCGACCTGTGGACGTCCGCCGCCGCGGGGGCGCTGGCCCGCGACTGGAACGCGTTCCTCTACGACGGCCCCGGGCAGCAGTCCATGCTCTTCGAACGCGGCCTCTGCTTCCGCCCCGACTGGGAGGCCGTGCTCACCCCGGTCGTCGACACACTGGTCGCGCGTGCGGACGTCGCCGACCTCGCCGGTTACGGCATCAGCCAGGCGGGCTACTGGCTGCCCCGCGCGCTCGCGTTCGAGCACCGGTTGGCCGCCGCCGTGCTCGACCCGGGTGTGGTCGACGTGTCGGCTTCGTGGACGCGTTCGCTGTCGAAGGGCATGCGGACCGCGCTGGAGACCGGCGGACGGGACACGTTCAACCGCGATCTGGGGCTGGCCCTGCGTATCCCGGGGCTGCGCCGGACCTTGACGTTCCGCGCTCGGCCGTATGCGCACACGGATTGGTACGACCTGTTCAAGACCGTTTCCGCTTATCGGCTCGAGGACGACGTGGTGGCCGGGATCAAGACGCCGCTGCTCATCACCGATCCTGACGACGAGCAGTTCTGGCCGGGGCAGTCGAGCCGGCTGGCGGAGCTCGTCCGCGCGCGCGGCGGGCGTGCCGATCTGTTGCGGTTCACCGTCGAGGAGGGCGCCAACGAGCACGTGCAGCCGATGGGGCGGTTGCTCACCGAGAATCGGATGTTCGACTGGCTCGAAGAACGGATGGCACCGCAGCCGGTGTGAAGCTGAATACGTCGGCGGGATCCCAGACGTCCTTGAGCCGCGCGAGTTCGGTGGCGGTGGCCGGCTCGTAGCAGGACGTGGCGTCGGCGCGACTGGTCGGGAGGAAGGTGCGGAGGGGACCGCCGCAGCTCCACGCGCTGACGGCGGGGTAGACGTCGTGCTGTGGCCGTGGATCGGCGCCGGGGTGGGTCGAGGTGAACAGGTTCAGCCGGGCGGCGCGGTGGCCGACGGCGTTCGCGACCTCGGGTTGTTCGGCCAGCGCGCCGCCGAGGTGGCGCAGCTCCAGCATGAACGGTGCGCGCGGGTCCACGAAGGACGGAATGACCGCCAGCGCGTCCTCGCTGGTCAGCGCGAGGCTTTCGCTGTCGACGGGCATCGGGCCGACGGGATCGGCGTGGATCGAGCCGAGTTCGGTCATCGGGAGCCGCGTCACGGTGTCCAGGAAGGGGCCCAGTGCGAGGAAGCGCTCCACGAACCGCCGGCCGGCGTCCGGGTCGCCGAGGTAAGCCACGCGCAGGTGGCAGCAGAACCGGCCGCGCAGTGGCGCCGGTACACCGGGCACGTCCGGGAAAGCGAGGAACGCGAGCGACAAGCTCAGCTCCCGCGGCGCCGTTTCGAGGCTCGCCTGGAACTGCGAAAGGACCGCCGGTGCGTGGTCCGCGGTGAAAAAGAGGCCGCCGCCGTACAGAGAAGTCAGGGGTAACAGCGCGACTTCCAGGGCGGTCACCGCCGCGAAGCCACCACCGCCACCGCGCAGGGCCCAGAACAGGTCCGGGTGGCGTTCGGCCGTCACGGTGAGCTCGTGGCCGTCCGCGGTGACGACGTCGAGGCTGCGCACGTGGTCGGCGGCGTAACCGTGGCGCCGGCCGAGCAGGCCGAGGCCGCCGCCGAGGCTGTAGGAGACATAGCCGACGCCTGGTGCGGAGCCGACCGGCGCGGTCAGTCCGTACGGGCCGGTCGCGGTGACCACATCGGCCGCGGTCGCGCCGGCCGAGACGCGCGCGACCTGGCGCCGCGGGTCGACCTCGACGTGGCGCAGGCCCCGGGTCGTGATGAGCAAGCCGCCGCCCATCGAGCGGTGCGCGCCGTGGCCGGTGGCCTGCACGTCGACGCCGAGGCCGTGCGCCGCGGCGAACCGCACGCCCTCGGCCACGTCGGATTCGTCCTCGGCCGCCACGACGACGTCCGGCCGGTGGTCCAGCGCGAGGTTGAACCCGCCGCGTTCGCGTTCGTAGCCCTCATCCCCCGGAAGAAAAACCCCGCCCCGCACGCGCGCGGCGAGCTCGCCGGCTCCACCCATCTCGTTTTCCTCGCTCTCGCCTCGAGCGTGAATTCGATGGAGAGCGACACTACCCGGGTCGATTCTGCCGTCAAGTCACCGAATTTCGTGATTGGCGCGGGCGATTCGGGGAAATTGCCGAGCGAGGTTCAGAGCACCTGCGACAGGAACTGCTGCAGACGGGGGCTTTGCGGGTTGTCGAAGATCTGGTCCGGTGTTCCCTGTTCCACGATGCGGCCCGCGTCCATGAACGCCACCTCGTCGGCGACGCTGCGGGCGAAGCCCATCTCGTGCGTCACCACGATGAGGGTGAGGCCCCGGGAAGCGAGGCCGGCCATGAGGGTGAGGATGCCCTTGACCAGTTCGGGGTCGAGGGCGGAGGTGGCCTCGTCGAAGAGCATCACCTCGGGGTCCATGGCCAGGGCGCGCGCGATGGCCACGCGTTGCTGCTGCCCGCCCGACAGGGCCGAGGGGCGGAAGGGCGCCTTGTCCGCCAGGCCGACCTCGGCCAGCCGCGCGTGGGCGACCGCGGACGCCTCCTCTTTGGACAGTCCCTTCACGCTGCGCAACGGCAGCACGATGTTGTCCAGCACGCTGCGGTGCCCGAAGAGGTTGAAGTGCTGGAACACCATGCCCACGCGCTGGCGCAGCACGTCGGGGTCGGCGTGGATCACGCTCTCGCCGTCGAGCAGGAGGTCGCCGCGGTCGGGTTCCTGCAGGCGGTTCACGCAGCGCAGCAGCGTGGACTTGCCCGAGCCCGAGGGGCCGATCACGCACGTCGTCTTGCCCGAAGGCACCTGCAGGTCGATGCCGCGCAGGACTTCGAGCGTGCCGAAGCTCACGTGGATGTCGCGAAGCTCCACACTGGACGATCGCACCGCGGTGGTCACAGGTTCATCCCCGATCCGCTCGTCACGAGCTGCAGGTCGGACTCCGCGCGGACCTTGCGGCCCGTCTGCAGGCGTTTGTCGATGTAGTTCACCAGGTGCGTGAGCGGCACGGTGATCACGAGGTACACGAACCCGGCCGCCACCAGCGGCGACAGGTTGCCCGTGTTGGCCGCGAGGTCCTGGCCGATGCGGAACAGCTCGCGCTGCGACGTGATGAACCCGAGGAAGTAAACGAGGGTCGAGTCCTTGACCAGCGCGATGAACTGGTTCACCAGCGCGGGCAGCACGCGGCGCACGCCCTGGGGGATCACCACGAGCAGCATGGCCTTGGTGTAGGTCATGCCGAGCGCGCGGCTGGCCTCCATCTGTCCTTTGTCGACGCTCTGGATGCCCGCGCGGAAGATCTCGCCGATGTACGCCGCCGCGATCAGGCTCAGCGCCGTGATGCCCAATGGGTACGGGTTGTGCCCGACGATCGGCCGCGCGAGCGTGCCGAGGCCCTGGCCGATCACGAGGATCGTGAGGATCGCCGGCAGGCCGCGGAAGATGTCGGTGTACACGCGGGCCGGCCAGCGCAGCCAGACCTTCGTGGACAGGCCCATCACCGCGAGCACCATGCCCAGCAGCGTGCCGATGATCGCCGACGCGCCGGCGAGGATCAGCGTGTTCCACAGGCCCGTCTTGAGCAGGTCGGGGAACACCTGCCAGATGTAGTCCCAGTTGAGGAAGGTGTCGAGGAACTGGTCCATCGGAGAACTACTGCCCGCCCGCGAAGCCGGCCGGCACCGGCTCGTTGGGTTCGAACTGCTGGTGCACCCTCTTCCAGGTGCCGTCGGCGACGGCCTTCTTGATGCCGTCGTTGAGCTTGTTCAGCAGGTCGGTGCTGCCCTTCTTCACGGCGAACCCGTGCGGGATCGTCGTGGTGATCTCCTTGGTCACCTTCAGGCCCGGGTTCTTCGTCGCGTAGTCCTCGGCCGAGGCCGCGTCGAACACCGCGCCGTCGATCGCCGCCGACTTGAGCGCGCTCAGCGCCGCCGCGTCGTTCGGGAAGCGCACGGCCTGGGCCTGGGGTGCGTTGGCGCCGAGCCAGGTGTCGGAGACGGTGCCCTGCACCACGCCGATTCGCTTGCCCGACAACGACTTCTCATCGGTGATGCCCGCCGTGTCCTTGGCCTCGATGCCGAGCGACTGGTAGTTGTACGGATCGGAGAACGCCACGGTCTGCTTGCGCGCGTCGGTCTGCGCGATGCCCGCGCTGCCGATGTCGAACGTGCCGTTGGCGACCTGGCCCAGCAGCGCCGAGAAGTCGACCGCGACGAACTCGACCTTGAGGTTCTCCTTGGCCGCGATGTCCTTCAGCAGCTCGTTGTCGAACCCGGTGAACTGGCCGTTTTCCTGGTACGCGTTGGGCCGCGAGTCGCTCAGCGTGCCGACGCGCAGGGTGTCACCACTGGCGTCGCCGCCGCACGCGGTGAGCGTCGCGACCAGAGCCGCCGTGACGGCTGTGACCAATGTCTTCTTCATGTCACTCCTCAGCTTGCTGGCCGGAAAATGCAGGATAGGGCAGTCACGCGTTCTTCACCGGCAGACCGGGACCGCCCTGGGCGAGCTCCGCCGCCACGGGCGCCTGCTTGAAGAACTGCGCGTGCAGCCGCGCGACGGTACCGTCCGCGATGGCCTTCGCGAGCCCGTCGTTGAGCTTGGCCAGCAAGTCCGGATTGGACTTGGCCACCGCGTAGGCCGAGGGCGTGTCCTTGTCCAGCACGGTGTACCCGAACTCGAGCGGGACACTCGGGTTCTGGTCGAGATACTTCTGCCCGATGTCCTTCGGCACCACCCAGCCGTCGAGCCCACCGTCCTTGAGCTGCGCGAAACCCGCGTTGTAGTCGGGGAAGCGCACGACCTCGGCGCCGCCGAGCTTGCCCGCGAACTCGTCCTGGACCGAACCCTGCACCACACCCAGGCGCTTGCCCGCGAACGCACCCGCGTCGGCCGGCGCAGCGCCTTTCTTGCCGACGACGGTGGTGTAGCTCGTGTCGTAGCCGTTGGAGAAGGAGACGGTCTTCTTGCGCGCGGCGGTGGCGGAGATCGTGGAGCTGCCGATGTCGAGCTGGCCACTCGCGACCTTGGCGAGCAGGCCCGAGAACTCGGTGCCGACGAACTCGACCTGGAAGCCCTCGCGCTTCGCGATGTCGCGCAGCAGTTCGTTGTCGTAGCCGGTGAACTGGCCGTTTTCGAGGTAGATGCTCGGCGGCGCGTCCGTGAGGGTGCCGACGCGCAGCGTCTGGCCCGACGCGTCCGACGAGCCACACGCGGTGAGTGTGAAGACGGAAGCGACCACGACGGCGACAAGGGAAACGAGCTTGCGCATGACTTCTTCCTGGAGCTTGGAACGGGTGCCGGAAACGAGGAAGCGCCAGGCCGCGGGGTGCGGCCTGGCGCTTCCGGGGTTCAGCGTCCGAGATTAGGGCTTTCGCCCGATCGGGTAACTTCGTCTCACTAGGTGGACTGAGTAAGCGCAATCACAAAGACGCGCACCAGTCGAGCCGGGATCGGATTCCGGTGAGCGGGATGCGGCGGCGGCACCGGGTACCGAGACCGGCGTCTGCACCACCCGGCACGCCACCTGCGCCGCAGCCGGTGGCGGTGGCGGTGGCGGGCCGCTCGAACAAGCGGCCCGCCGGCCCGGCGGTGAACAGGAGGACCAGGGCACGGCGGGCGAGGGGCATCGTCGACTCTCCTTCTGTCGCCAGTGCCCAGGGGCTGGGACGCCGCCTCGCTCCGCAGTAGCCCGATATTCCGTCAGGTCCCGTCAGCGCTGCTCACAGAATCGGCCGCGGCGAATAACCCGACGCCTCCGGGAAGCGCTCCAGCACTCGCTCCACGCGCTGGGCCACCTCCTCGACCTGCGCCGGCGCCACACCCGTGAACGAGATGCGGTCGGCGAGGAGTTTGTCGAGGTCACCGCGGTCCAGCGGCAAGCGGGAGTCGGCCGCGAGGCGGTCGAGCAGGTCGTTCTCGGTGCCGCGCTCGCGCATGGCCAGCGCCACGCCGACGGCGTTCTCCTTGATCGCCTCGTGGGCCGCCTCGCGCCCGACGCCGGCGCGCACCGCCGCCATGAGCACCTTCGTGGTGGCGAGGAACGGCAGGTAGCGATCGAGCTCACGCTCGACCACCGCAGGGAACGCGCCGAACTCCGCCAGCACCGTGAGGAACGTCTCGAGCAGGCCGTCCAGCGCGAAGAACGCGTCGGGCAGCGCGACGCGGCGCACGACCGAGTCGGAGACGTCACCCTCGTTCCACTGGTCGCCCGCGAGCTCGCCGATCATCGACAGGTGCCCGCGCAGCACCACCGCCAGGCCGTTGACGCGTTCGCACGAGCGCGTGTTCATCTTGTGCGGCATGGCCGACGAGCCGACCTGGCCCGGCTTGAAGCCCTCGGTCACGAGCTCGTGGCCGGCCATCAGCCGGATCGTCTTGGCGAGGCTCGACGGCGCCGCGGCCAGCTGCACCAGCGTGGACAGCACGTCGAAGTCGAGCGACCGCGGGTAGACCTGGCCCACGCTCACGAAGTGGTTGCGGAAGCCGAGGTGCTCCGCGATCTTCGACTCAAGAAGGTCCAAAGTGGACTCATTGCCGAGCAGGTCGAGCATGTCCTGCGCGGTGCCGACCGGGCCCTTGATGCCGCGCAGCGGGTAGCGCTCGATGAGGTTGTCCAGGCGGGAGAACGCGACCAGCAGCTCGTCGGCCGCCGTCGCGAACCGCTTGCCGAGCGTGGTGGCCTGCGCGGCGACGTTGTGCGAACGCCCGGCCATCACGAGGTCCGAGTGCTCCACGGCCAGCGCGGCCAGGCGCGCGAGCACCGCGGCGACACGGCCGCGCATGAGCTCCAGCGACCGCAGCTGCTGCAGCTGCTCCACGTTCTCCGTGAGGTCGCGCGAGGTCATGCCCTTGTGCACGTGCTCGTGGCCGGCGAGGGCGTTGAACTCCTCGATGCGGGCCTTCACATCGTGGCGCGTCACCCGCTCGCGCTCGGCGATCGAGTCGAGGCGCACGTCGTCGATCACCCGCTCGTAGTCGGCGAGCACGCCTTCGGGCACCTCGACGCCCAGCTCGTTCTGCGCGCGCAGCACGGCGAGCCACAGTTGGCGCTCCAGCACCACCTTCTGCTCGGGAGACCACAGCCGCACCAGCTCCGGCGAGGCGTAGCGGGCGGCGAGCACGTTGGGAATCCGGGGCTTGTCCGTCACGCGGCCACGATACCCGTGCAGGTCAGAGGTGGTCGGGGCCGGTGGGACCCAGGTGGGCACCACCGGTTCGGCCTCGCGAAGGCCTCGGCACCCCGTGCACCGAGCCGGGCCAGAGCCTGACACAACCGACACGGCGGACGCGAGGGATTTATCCCGGGGCCCCGCGAATTGGAAAATCCAACCCGACTGGTGTGAGCACTTCTGGTGCGGCCGGCAGGCCAAGCTCGTCGCCGAAGACATCCTGGTCGGCAACGCGGGCACCGGGGTGTCCGGGCCCATAGGCTCGATCACGCAGGCCGACGTTGACCGGATATGGGCGGTCAACGTCCACGGTCTGGTCACCGTGACCGAGCGCACACCGACGAACGCCTGAGCCGCTCGGCCCGGCACTCCGGCGAGCGGGTGCCCGGTCAGCGGCCGACGGATCCCATGACCGTCAACGAAGTCCGCGCACCCGGCGCGAGCGTGGTCATCGGGCCGAGTGCCTCAAGCTCGACGATCCGCCCCGGCGGGTCGAGGTCACCGAGCGCGGCGAGCGGTTCCGGCAACGGGTGCTCGAGCCAGATCTCCAGCGGCGAACCGGAGTCCGGGTACTCAGCGCCGGCGTCGACGTCGAACGACAGCGTGAGCGTGACCCCGGAGACCGAGCACGACACCCAGCCCGCCGTGTCGGGCACCCCGAGCTTGCCGACGACGTCCTGGGGCGGCACCACCAGCGTGGCACCGTCCACTGTGTACTCGGGGTTCCCGGTGCCCGCCACGAGCTCCACCACGGCCGGCGCCTGTGTACCCGCCAGACCCGCCGTGACGGTGCCGCCGCCGGGCAGCTGCGTCACGTTCCACAAGGCCCAGCGCACGGGCGCCGAACTGCAGTTCTCCGCCGTGAGCCGCAGCGTGTACGACGCGCCGGAACCCAACGTCAACGAGCGGGTGAACCGCAGGCCTGTGCGCGGATCGACGCCGCTGGTCAGCGTCACCGACAACGGGGAAAGACCGGAGACGGCGTACGGGCCCGAGTCCAGCACGGGGTCCGGCGGCCCCGCCCATTCCCCGGGCCCGTCCCAGCCCTGCGGTGCGGGCCAGGTCTTGTCGCCGCCGTAGTTGACCCAGTCGCCCATCCGCCCGGAGTTGGGCACCGGGTCGCGACCGTCCAGGAGCCGCAGGTCGTCGCCCAGCAACGCCGGGTTGCGCCACAACAACTCCACGCCGCCGTGGACCAGCGACAACAGCCGCCCGCCCAGGGCCGGGACGATGCCGAGGCGCAACACGCCGTTGTCGAGCCACACGACGTCGGTCACCATTCGGCGAGCCCGCCGTCGTCCAGGCGCCACACCGGCGAACGCCAGGAGTGGCCCTTCTCGTCGGCGCGGCGCACCGCGGCCTCGTCGACCTCGATGCCGAGGCCCGGGCCGGTGGGGCGGGCCGCGTAGCCGTCGGTGAAGCGGAACAGGCCTGAGCCGGTGAGGTAGCTCAGCGGTTCGAGGCCCTGGTGGTAGTGCATGCCCAGGCTTTGTTCCTGGATCAGGAAGTTGGGCGTGGCGAACGCGACCTGCATCGAGGCCGCGAGCGAGATCGGCCCGAGCGGGCAGTGCGGGGCCATGCTCGCGCCGTAGACCTCGGCGAGCGCCGCGATGCGCCGCAGCTCGGAGATCCCGCCCGCGTGCGACGGATCGGGCTGCACCACCGCGACGCCCGCGTCGAGCACCGGCTTGAACTCCCAGCGCGAGTACAGCCGTTCGCCGACCGCGACCGGCACCGTCGACGCGGACACCACCGAGGCCAGCGCACCACCCTGGGTCTCGGGCAGCACCGGCTCCTCGACGAACATCGGCTGCACTTCTTCGAGCATCTTCACCAGCCGGCGCGCCATCGCGGGCGACACGCGGCCGTGGAAGTCGATGGCGAGGTCGCGCTCCGGGCCCAGCGCCTCGCGCGCCTCACGCGCCCGGGCCAGCGCCGCGTTGGCTTCGGCCGGTGACGCGATGGGCGCGAGCGGTCCCGCCACGTTCATCTTCACCGCGGTGAACCCGGCTTCGACCTGCGCCGACACGGCGTCGAAGATCCCCGAGGGCCGATCGCCGCCGACCCACGAGTACACGCGCACGCGGTCGCGCACCGGGCCGCCGAGCAGCTCGTGCACCGGCACCCCGTGCACCTTGCCCGCGATGTCCCACAGCGCGTGGTCGAACCCCGCGAGCGCACTGGAAAGCACGGGTCCGCCGCGGTAGAACCCGCCGCGGCGCAACGTCTGCCAGTGGTCCTCGATGCGCAGCGGGTCCTGGCCCACGAGCAGCTCGGCCATCTCGTGCACGGCCGCACGCACCGTCTCGGCGCGGCCCTCGACCACGGGCTCGCCCCAGCCGGAGACGCCCTCGTCGGTCGACACCTTCAGGAACAACCAGCGTGGTGCGACGAGGAATGTCTCGATACCGGTGATCTTCACCTGGCCCCCATGTTCTAAGAGACACGGTCTATGAGACGCGGTCTAAGCGGAATCCTTGGCGGCCGACCAGCCGCCGTCGACGGTCAGGTCGGCACCCGTGACGTACGACGCCCCCGACGAGAGCAGGAACGCGATCACCGCGGCGACCTCGCCCGGGTCGCCCAGCCGGCCCGCGGGGGTCGCCCGCGCACTTCGTTCGGTGTCCTCTTCGCTGATCCGGTCCCACGCCTGCGTGCGCACGGGCCCGGGCAGCACCGAGTTCACGCGCACCTCGGGCCCGTACTCCACGGCGAGCTGGCGCGCCAGCGAAACCAGCGCGCCCTTGCTCGCCGCGTACGCCGGGTGGCCCGGCAGACCGAAGCGCGCGTGCACCGAGGACACCAGCACGACGGAACCGCGCCGCGCCCGCAGCGACGGCAGGCACGCCTTCACCGCGAGGTAGGAACCGGTGAGGTTCACGTCGAGCTGGTGCTGCCACTGCTCCCGCGCCATCTCGTGCAGCGGGCCGGTGGTCGGCACATAGGCGTTGCTGACGAGAGCATCGACCTCGCCGGCCTGCTCGATGACCCGCGCCCAGGTCGACTCGGCGGTCACGTCGCCGCGCACGCCGGCGAGGTCGCCGGGGAGGGGGGCGAGGTCCACACCCACGACCCGGTAGCCGTCGGCCTGCAGCCGGCGGGCCGTCGCCGCGCCGATGCCGGACGCGGCACCGGTCACCACGGCCGTCGGGTTGTCTGGTGTGGACATCGCCCCATCCTCTCCTTGAAGCCCTGAGCTCAGAGCTTGTCTACGCGGACATGGTCGTCCGGACCACGCACTCCGAGCCAGACACCATTCGCGTCAGCCGCACCGCCGAGGGTGCCGACGACACTGCCGGACGGGTACTTCGCCTGCTTGAACCAGCCGGAGAAGGCGGCGCCGTTGCGGTCGTTCTGCCACAGCGTGTAGTCGCTGGCCAGCGCGAACACCGACACCTTGTCGCCCTGCGCCACGAGCGTGGGGCTGCTGGAGATCGTGCCGCCGATGTTCGTCCAGTCCGACCAGCTGCCACTGCCGTCGCGGGTGCGGACCCACACGCCGTCGTCCGGGGTGCGGACGGCGACCGTGGTGCCGGTCGTCGAGGTCGCGGCGCCGGGGCGGCCGTAGATCTGCGTGTCGTTCGGCGCGCCGAGCGAGGACCAGCGGCCGTCGGTGGTGCGGGTCCAGACCAAACCGTCGGTGCCGCGCGTGTAGAGCGTGCCGTCGGCGGTCACGGACGGCGAGTCGGTGAGGTTCCCGCCGAGTCGGTGCCACGCGCCCCAGCGCTTGCCGTCGTAGGTCAGCTGCCACACGGCGTTGTCCAGACCGCGGACGTAGACGTCGATGTTCGAGCCACGGACGTTCGCCGCCGGCTGGCCGAGGAACGGGCCGCCGATGACCGAGGTGCCGCGACCGAGGCCCTGCGTCTCCAGCACGCCGAGCGGGCCGCGGGTGAAGGTCACGGTCTTGCCACCGGTGCGCACCACGGCCGGGCTGGCCGTCGCGCCGCTCGCGACGCTGGTGCCCGGCACCAGGTCCGTGCCGTGCAGCTTCAGGAACGCCGTGCCGTGCGCGGGAACCGTGACGGTGTACGTGCCGGTGGCGCTGCCACGGTCGGCGCGGGCGCGCAGGTCGCGGATCGAGACCTTGCCGGTGAGGCCGGCGTCGGCGAAGTTCAGCGTCATCTGTGTGGCCGCGTCACCGCGGTTGAGCAGCACGACCGCGCGGTCGCCGTCCTTCGACAGGCGCTTGCTGTAGGTGTCGGTGGAGCCGTTGTTCGCCACGCGGACGCCCTGGATGCCGAGCTTGTCCTGGTCGACGGCGATGATCTCGGGGTTCTTCAGCGTGTCGATCATCGACTGCGGCAGCGTGCGCGGGTCCGAGCCGATGATGAGCGGGGAGGCCATTTCCGCCCACAGCACGAGCTGCGTGGTCGACTCCTCCTCGTTCATCTCGAGGGTGCCCTGCTCGGTCTTGCGCATCGGGATCAGGAAGTCGGGGTCGTTCCAGTGCCCGGGGCCGTTGGCTTCGGGGTGCGCCGCGTTGACGTCGGCGTTGCGCAGCATGTCCTTGTAGATCCCCTCGTACGGGGTTCCGAAGGCCACGTCGGTGTTGGTGCGCCAGGAATCGGCCACGAGCGGGCCGAAGGTGTAGGACACGCCGGCGGTCTGGCTCGGCGTGTGCGGCACGCCCCAGTCGTCGGTGACGGGGTTGCAGATGTTCAGGATCATCTTGCGGCCCGCCTTCTGCAGGGCCGCGCTGAACTCGGTGTACGCCTTCGCCGGGTCGAGGTTGTTCGCGATGCCGCAGAGGAAGTCGACCTTGATGGCGTCGAACTTCCAGGTGGCGAAGCGTTTTGTGTCCTGCTCGTAGTAGCCCTGGCTGCCTGCGGCGCAGTTCTTGCCGTCGGACGGGCCGGCGTCGGTGTAGATGCCGGCGAGCAGGCCGCGGTCGTGGATGTACTTGACCAGCGCGTCCATGCCCGAGGGGAACCGCTCGGGGTCGGGCACCAGGTTGCCGTTCGCGTCACGCGGGACCTTGGCGTTCCAGCCGCCGTCGATCCACACGTACTTGTAGCCGGCCTTCGCGAGACCGCTCGACACGAGGTAGTCGGCGACCCCCTTCACGCCGGCCTCGGTCACGGTCGGCATGCCGAAGTAGTTGTTCCAGCCCATGTACGGCGTCTGTGCCAGGCCGGAGTTGTAGTAGTCCGGGGCGCCCTGGTCGGCGGCGCCGGACTGCTGGGGGAAGAGCGAGGCCGGGGCCGCGGAAGCGGGGGTCGCGAGCCCGAGCACGGTGGCGGCCGCGGCGGCGGCCGCCGTGATCGCTAGTGCCCTGCGGGATCTGCGTGGGGAACGCGGGAGCATGTGGGCGACACCTTTCGTCGTCGAAACAGCGCCGAACGGGGCCGTGATCTTCCGGCCCGCGAGCAGCATGCCGGGGCCGCGGAGGTCACGTCAAGAATAAATCCTAAATTAAGATTTCACGCGGTATGCTGCCTGCGATGAACGACATCGAAGTCCTCACCCTGGGCGAAGCGATGCGACTGCTGCTCGCCGAGCCCGGCGTCGCGCTGCGGCGTGCGCACTCCTTCCAGGCCTCGGTAGCCGGGGCAGAAGCCAACGTTTCCGTCGGGCTCGCCCGGCTCGGCCACCGCGTGCGCTGGCTCAGCCGCCTCGGCGACGACTCCTCGGGCGCCGCTGTGCTGAGCGCGCTGCGGGCCGAGGGCGTGGACGTCTCGGGCGTCGGGGTGGACCCGGCCGGGTTCACCGGGCTGCTGCTGCGCGACGACACCCCGGGCCGCGGCATCGACGTGCAGTACCACCGCGCGGGATCGGCAGCGTGCTCGATCTCCGCCGACTTCGTGCGGACCGCCGGCCTGGGTGGCGCGCGGCTCGTTCTCGTCTCCGGGATCACGGCGATGCTGTCGCCGTCCGCGCGCGACGCCGTGCTGGCGTTGTTCGAACTGGCGCGTGCGGAGGGGGCGACGATCGCGTTCGACCCCAACGTGCGGCTCAAGCTCGCGGCGCCGGCGCAGTGGCGCGAGACCGTGGGACCGCTGCTGCCCCAGGCGGATCTGGTGTTCGCCGGTGAGGACGAGCTGGAACTGCTCGACGCGTCGGCCGCCGATCTGATCGTCAGGGGGGTCGGCACGGTGGTGGTGAAGCAGCGCGACAAGGTGGCGCGCGCGGTCACGGCCGAGTACGAGTGGAGCCAGGAAACGCTGGTCACGCACGTCGTCGACCCCGTGGGCGCGGGTGACGCGCTCACGTCCGGCTACCTGTCGTCTTGGCTGCGCGGCGGCTCCCCCGCCGAGGCACTGCTGGCGGGGGCGGTTTCGGCCGCACTGGTCGTCGGCACGCGCACTGACCTTGAAGGACTGCCCGACCGGGCCGAGCTGGCCCGCACGAGCGCCGCCCTGGGTGGCGGCGAGGAGGTACATCGATGAGCTACCGGTGGGAGATCACGCACGCGGCCCTGCGGCAGGGGGTCGTGGGGATCGTGCGCACGCCCGACGCCGCGTCCGCCGTGGTCGCCGCGCGCGCCGCGCTGGACGCGGGCCTGCGGTCGATCGAGGTCCCGCTCACGAACCCCGGTGCCCTGGCGGCGATCGAGGAGCTCGGCGCGGCTTACCCCGACGCCACGATCGGCGCCGGCACGGTGCTCGACGAGGCTTCGGCCGTGCTCGCGATCCGCGCGGGGGCGCGGTTCCTGGTGTCGCCCAACGTCGAGGCCGCCGTGATCCGCACCGCTCACCGGTACGGCGCGGCCGCGTTCCCGGGCGCCGGTTCCGTGACGGAAATCGTGCGGGCGCTGGAAGAAGGCGCCGACGCGGTGAAGGTTTTCCCGGCCACGGCACTCGGCCCGCGGTGGGTCAAGGACGTGCGGGCCGCGCTGCCGCAGGCACCGCTCGTGCCGACGGGTGGAATCGCCCCCGAGGACGTGCCAGAGTGGCTCGCGGCGGGAGCGGTGGCCGTCGGCATGGGTTCGGCGCTCACGCGCGGGACGGCCGAGGACATCCGCGCCCGCGTGGCCGCGATGGTGAGGGAGGGCTCGTGACGGACGTCGTGCTGGTCGGCTGCTACACCGCCGAGATGGGCGGGAAGGGCAGCGGGATCTCCACGTTCCGCCGGGACGCTTCCGGGCTGGTGCTGGAGTCGACGCTGGAGCTGCGGTCACCGTCCTGGCTGGTCAAGCACCCGACGTTGCCGGTGCTGTACACCACGAACGAGACCGACGACGGCGCCGTCTCGTCGGTGTCGCTTGTGGACGGTGCGCTGTCCGTGCTGGACTCGGAGGTACCGAGCGGCGGTGCGCACCCGTGCCACCTCGCCGTGACGCCCGACGGCCGGTTCCTGCTGTGCGCCAACTACACCGGCGGCAGTCTCGCGGTGTTCGGGCTGTCCCCGGAAGGCCGGATCACGGGCCGGACGGACCTCGCGCAGCACAGCGGCACCGGCCCGCACGAGGTCCGGCAGGAGGCGGCCCACGTGCACATGGCGGTGCCGAACGCCGACGGGTCCGTGGTGAGCGCCGTGGACCTCGGGACGGACGAGATCCGCAGCTACACGCTGTCGGCCGCCGGTGAGCTGACGTTGCTGGCCGTGTCCCCCTTGCCGGCGGGGAGCGGGCCGCGGCAGCTCGTGCGGATTCCCGGCACCGACCTGGCGTACGTGGCCTGTGAGCTGTCCAGTGAGCTGCTGACGGTGCGGGAGACATCGCCGGGCGCGTTCTCCGTTGTCGCTTCGACGCCCGCTGTCCACGGAGCTTTCGACGGCGAGAACATCGTGGCCCACCTCGAGGTTCTCGACTCGGGGGTGTACCTGTCGAACCGCGGGGCGGACGTCGTCACGGCGTTCTCGGGGTCGCCCGTGGCCGCCGTGGCGGATCAGGCTTGCGGCGCGCACCCGCGGCACTTCGCCGTGGTGGACGGGATTTGTTACGTCGCGGCACAGTTCGCCGACAAGATCACGGCGTTTCCGCTGGATGAGCTGGGGAAGGCCGAGGTCGTGGAGTTTACGACGGGGTCGCCGAGTTTCGTGCTGGCACTCTGACCTGGTTCACACGAAAGCGCCCTGCCGGTGAAGAACCGGCAGGGCGCTCTTTTTGTCGAACCTGCTTCAGACCTGCGTCAAGGCGAAGATCTCGGCATCGCGGGAGGCGGTCCACTCCACCGGCAGACCGACGTGCACGAGATGGGCACCGGAGTACTCGGCGCCGGCTTCGTCGCGGTAGGTCGCGGACGCGTCCAAGCCGCGCAGCTTGATGCGGGACGAACGGCCGGGCACCAGCGGCGTCCCCACCAGCTCGCCCGTGCTCCAGGCCAGCACGACGGTCTGCGAGCCCAGCGTGTACTGCGTGGCCACCGTCGCCTCGGCGGGTCCCGAAAGGACCCGACACTGTCCTGTGTGGATGATCGTGCGCAAGTCCTTGTACCGCGCGATCAGCTCCGCGGCCTCCGAACGCTGGTCGGCGTCCCATTTCGAGAGGTCCGCGCCGATGCCCAGCACACCGGCCATCGCGAGCACGAACCGGAACCGCAGCGAACGCGGGCGCGGGTCGAACACACCGGGCGCGTCGGTGACCCACGAGCTCATCAAGTGCGGCGCGTGCATCAGCAGGAAGCCGTCCTGGATGCGCAGGCGGTCGAGCGGCGCGGTGTTGTCGCTGGGCCACACCACGTCCGAACGCGACACCGTCGCCAGGTCCGTGCGGCCGCCACCGCCGGCGCACGATTCCACGATGAGGTCGGGGTACGTCGTGCGCAGGTGGTCGAGCAGGCGGTGGTAGCCGGCCACGTGCTCGGCGTCGAGGTCGGCCGTCGGGGCGCCGGGGCGGCCGCGTTCGGTCGGCGGGCGGTTCATGTCCCACTTGAGGTAGCTGATCGGGTACGTGGTGAGCAGGTCGTCGAGCATCCCGCGCACGTACTCGAACACCTCGGGTTTGCCGAGGTCGAGCAGCAGCTGGTTGCGGATCAGCGTGGGCTCGCGACCGTCGCGGCGGTAGATCCAGTCGGGGTGCTCGGCGTACAGCTTCGACTTCGGGCTGATCGCCTCGGGCTCCACCCACAGGCCGAAGTCGAGCCCCAGCGCGCGCACCGAGTCCGCGAACGCGCCGAATCCGCCCTCGAACGACGACTGTTCCGGCGTCCAGTCGCCCAGGCCGCCGGTGTCGTCGTCGCGGCCGATGAACCAGCCGTCGTCCACCACGAACAGTTCCACACCGAGTTCGGCGGCCTGCTTGGCCAGGTCGAGCTGGCGGGCGCCCTGAACCTCGAATCCCGTGGCTTCCCAGGAGTTGTAGAGCACCGGACGCCGGTTCTTCAGGCGTGAGCCGGCGAGCTTGCGCGAGTACGCGTGCCACACGGAAGCAAGGCCCGTCAGACCGTCCACACTGGAGGCCAGCGCGAGTTCCGGAGTGGCCAGCGAGGCACCGGGTTCGAGCCAGATCGGACCGGGACTGGCGAGCCGACCGGCCCGCACGCGAGTGAGCCCACTGGGCTCGATCTCCGCGTCGATCTCCCACGAACCCGACCAGGCCAGGGAAACGCCGTACGCGGGGCCGTCGGGCACACCCGCGTCCTGCACCGCCAGCCACGGCACGTACTGGTGGCCCGGCACGCCGAAGCGGCTCTCCATGCGAAACGAACCGGCTTCGAGCACGGTCGAGCGGCGCGTGAACTCCTGCGACCACTGGCCGGTGAGGTACGTCAACCGGGAAGGTCCCGTCGGCACGCACACGCCGGCCGACCCGAGCCGGTCGATCTGCACCGCCGCGGAGCCGGTGTTGGTGAACTCGACCCACCGGCACAGCACGTCCGTGCCCGGCTCCGCGCGGTAGCACTGCACCGCCCGCAACCCCGTCAGCGAGTCGGCGAACGCCAACCGCAGCTCCGTCGGCATGGACTCGTCGGCGACGAACTGCCACCAGGAGTCCCCGGCCACCACCAGATCGGCGCCCGAGAACGGCCGCAGCCCGCGCGGTGCGTACTCGACCGGAGCCGCGTCCGCGTCGGTGATGAAGTGCACGTCACCGCGGTTCGCCAGCGGCGACGGCCCGTGCTCGACGCCGCGCGGACCCCACGCGACGAGCTCCAGCCACCGGTTGCCCGGCTCCAGCGCCACGGTGTACGAAGTGGACTCGAGTTCGAGTGTCCACCGCAAGCTCACTTGATCGCCCCGATCGCCAGTCCTGAGATGAAGTGCTTCTGGAACCGCAGGAACACGGCCACGGTCGGCACGGCGGCGATCACCGAACCGGCCGCGATCACGTTCCAGTTGGACACGTACTGGCCCTGCAGGCCCAGCAGCGCCGGCGTCACCGGCATCACGGTCTCGGTGCGCAGCACGGTGATCGACCACAGCAGGTCGTTGAACGTCCAGGTGAACGCCAGCGCGCCGAGCGCCGCCAGCGCTGGGCGGGTCATCGGCAGGATGATGCGCCAGAAGATGGTGATCGGCCCGGCGCCGTCGATGAGCGCCGCCTGCTGGATCTCGTCCGGAATGGACCGCATGAAGCCCTGCAGCACGAACGTGTAGAAGCCGAGCCCGAAGCCGACCTGCACGATGATGAGCGCCGTGAGCGTGTCGTAGATGCCGAGCAGCTCGGACAGCTTCGACACCGGGACCAGCAGGATCTGCGGCGGCAACAGGTTGCCCGACAGCATCACGAGGATGATCGTGCGCCGGAACGGGATCTGGAAGCGGCTCAGCGCGAACGCGGCGGCCGAGGCGAGCAGCAGCGAAAGCAGCACGGTCGGGACCGTGACGATGATGCTGTTGAGCATCGCGTGCCCACCGCCGCCGACGCCCCACGCCTCACCGAACGACCCGAGGTCGAACGAGTGCGGCAGCGCGCCGAGGCCGTTGCTCGCGATGTCGGAGAAGGACCGCACGCTCGTGGTGATCACGAGCACGATGGGCAGCAGCCACAGGACCGACAGCCCGCCGGCCAGCAGGTGGAAGCCGAACGTTCGGCCTTGCTTGCGGTGGTTGCGCTTGGCCGGCACGCGCTCGGCCGGCTCGGCGGCCGGCGCCGGCGCGGTCGTGGTCACGCTCACTGGTCCTCCCGGAACGCCCGCACGAGGTAGGTCACGATCACACCGAACGCGAGGATGAAGATCACCACGGCCAGCGCGGACGCGTAGCCGAGCCGCAGCGACTGGAACGCGGTGGAGTACATGTAGGTGCTCAGCAGCTCCGACGAGTGGTACGGCCCGCCCTTCGTCATCGACCACACCACGTCGAACGACCGCAGCGAGTCGATGATGATCACCGACAGGACCACCGAGTTCACGCTGCGCAGCTGCGGCCAGGTCACGTGCCGGAACTGCTGCCGGCCCGTGGCACCGTCCAATTTGGCCGCTTCGTACAGCGCCGGGTCGATGCCCTTGAGGCCGGCCAGGTACAGCACCATCACGTAACCGAGCTGACGCCACAGCGCCGGCACGAGCACCGCGTACAGCGCGGTGTCGGGATCGGCGAGCCACGAGTGCTTCCAGCTGTCGAGGCCGAGGGCGCCGAGGACGTTGTTGAACACCCCGTCGGGCTGGTAGATCGCCTGCCAGATCAACGCCGTCGCGACCAGCGAGAACACCACGGGCGTGAACAGCGCGGCCCGGTAGAACCCGACGCCCTTGCGTTCGCGGTTGAGCAGCATGGCGAGCCCGAGGCCGCCGACCGCCGACAGGCCGCCGAACAGCACGATCCAGATCACGGTGTCGAGCGCGGCCGTGCCGAAGATGTCGTCGGAGAACATCTCGGCGTAATTGCCGAAACCGACGAACGACGGCGCGGACACCCCGTCCCAGTTGGTCAGCGACAGGTAGAACCCCTGCAGCGCGGGCCAGAACACCCAGAAGCCCTCGACGGCCACGGGCACCAGCACGAACAGGAGCAGCGTCGGGGGCACGCGGCGGACCGCGCGCCTCCGACGCTTCACCGGGGCAGCCGGGGCTGCGAGCACCGCCATGTCAGGACTGCCCCTGGAAGACCTTCGCCGCGGCGGTCTGCCAGTCGCTCAGGATGGAGTCGAGCTCGTTCGGCTTCTGGATGAAGCGGATGAGCGCGGCGTCGGCCGTGGGCTGCAGCGCGTCGGAGGAGTCGCGGTTGAAGAACTGCGTGAGTTCCTTGGCCTCGTCGAGCATCTTCTTGCCCTTGACGACCAGCGGCGTGCCGTTGTTCTTCGCCGACGGGTTCGCGGGCAGCACCGTGCCGGAGGAGTTCTTGATGTAGAGCTCCTGCGCCTCGGCCGTGGCCACGTACTTGAACCACTCCTTGACCTCGGCCACGTGCGGCGTGCGGGCGCTGGCGAAGAAGCCGTCGGTCGGGCCCTCCTCGGCGACGGGCACGCTCGGGTCGAGGATCGGGAACTGGAAGAAGTCGAGGTCGTCCAGCGCGTCCTTCGGAGCGGCGTCGGCGAAGAAGGTGCCGGTGAGCACCATGCCGGTCTTGCCCTGCAGCAGCACGGTGGTGGCGTCCTGGAACGCGAGCGCCGTGCCGTTCGGGTCGGTGTAGGGCAGGGCCTGGCGCCACGGGTCGAAGATCTTCTTGACCTTCGGGTCGTCGAAGCGGCCGCGGCCGGCGAGCAGGTCGCGGTGGAACTGCGCGCCGTTGATGCGGATGTTGAGGTAGTCGAACCAGGCCGAGGCGGTCCACTGGGTGCCGCCGCCCGCGCCCATGCCGATGGGCGAGATGCCCTTGCCCTTCAACGTCTCGCACAGCGCGAGGAACTCGCTCCAGGTCTTCGGCGGCGTCACGCCCCACTTGGCGAAGTTCGACTTGCGGTAGAAGAAGCCCCAGAAGTAGTAGCTCGTGGGCACGAACACCTGGTGGCCCGCGCCGTCGCCGGAAAGGCTGCGCATGGCCGGGGTGTAGTTGCCCATCGTCTGCCACACGTCGCCGACGTCGAGCAGCAGGCCCTTCTTGGCGTAACCCGACAGGAGCGAACCCGGGTACCAGGTGAAGGTGTCGGGCGGGTTCGCCGAGGTCAGGTAGCTCGGCAGCTGCGTGCGGAAGGTTTCCGACGCGACCGTGTTGACCGTCGCCGTCGCGCCGCCCTTTTCGCCGAACGCCTTGGCGAGCGCCTCGATCGCGACCTTCGCCTGCGGTGAGGAGAGGTTCGACTGGACGGTGACCGCACCGGCGGCCTGTTTCACCGGGCCGTTGGAGGCCGAGGTGGCGCACGCGGCGAGGAAGCTGCTCGAACCGAGCGCGCCCAGGCCGACGAGGCCGGCGTTGCGCAGGAAATGACGGCGGGACAGGCCTTCTGCAGTCGTCATCGCGGTGACCCCTTTGTCTGAATGGAGCGTCGCTCCCCTGCGGGGGAGTGACTGCTGGCACAGACTTGCAACCGGGCTGGCGGCTGTCAAGATGTATTCATAATTTATGACGTAATCGCGTCCGAGGTAGGATGCCTTCGCTGCCGACTGAGGGGACCTCCATTGTCCGAACACCGGCCCCGCGGTCTGCACGGACAGACCGTGGAGACGCTCGCCGCCCGGATCCTGTCCGACGAGTGGGGCGAGGGCACCGTGCTCGACCTGCCCGCCCTGCGCGAAGAGCTGGACATCTCGTTGACCGCGCTGCGCGAGGCACTGAAAGTGCTGGCGGCCAAGGGAATGATCGACGCGCGCCAGAAGCGCGGCACCTTCGTGCAGCCACGCGACCAGTGGAACATGCTCGACACCGACGTGATGCGCTGGCAGACCGCGGCCAGCGACAACCCGGGCCTGCTCGACGAGCTCACCGAGGTCCGCACCGTCGTGGAACCCGCCGCCGCCCGCATCGCCGCCGAACGCGCCGACGACGCCGACCTGCTGGCCTTGCGCGCCGCCCTGAACGACATGATCACCGCCGGCGACGACCCGGAAGCCAGCGTGCGCGCCGACCTGACCTTCCACCGCGCCCTGATGACCGCGACGCACAACAACTTCCTGCTCCAGGTCGAACGCGTCATCGCCATCGGCCTCGCCGAGCGCGACAAGCTCGTGCACGGCTCGGGCCCGTCGGACAACCCGGTGCCTTCGCACCAGTTGGTGCTGGACGCAATCCTGGCCCGCGACCCGGCTGCGGCGGAGGGCGCGATGTTCGCACTGGTGACGAAGTCGCGGGACGACTTGGATCGGGCGAAGAAGTCGCGCCGGTAGCGGCTCAGCTCTCGGCCAGCGCCGCCTGCAACATCCGCGCCGCCGCGGCTCGGGGGGCCGGGTCGACGGCGATCAGGGCGTTCACCACGGCGCCGTCGACCAGGGCGACCAGTTTCTCGAGCTCGCTCGTGTCCAGAGGGGTGCCGGAGCGGGTGAAGATCTCCAGCAGCAGCTCGTTCAGCTGGTCCGACAGCGTGCGCATCAACGGCCGCAGGTACGGGCGGCGCCCGGTGGCCACCAACCGCTCGTAGCGCAGCAGCACGGCTTCCGCGTCGGCTTCCGGGTCGCCGCTGGGCGGGCCCAGCAGGAGGTCGAGCACGAGCTCGACGGTCGCCGAGACGCCGCGGTTGCGGGTGGCCAGCTCTTCCAGCTGCTGGCGCCCGTTGGCGAGCTCGACCTGCGAATGGTGCTCGACCGCAGCGGTGACGAGGTCTTCGAGGGAGTCGAAGTAGTACGTCGTCGACGCCAGCGGCAGGCCGGCACGCTCGGCGACGGCACGGTGGCGCACGGCGTCGAAGCCGCCCTCGGCGAGCAGCTCCGCGGCGGCTTCGACGAGGGTGGCTCGCCGGCGCTCGCCCTTCGGGGTGGTTGCTGCTGCCGTCATGGCCCATCATTCTGCCAGCCGCGCCCGCGGCGGGCGTCAGAACCGCGGCGCGAGCGAGGCGGCGAAGCGCGCCAGGTCACCTGCGTACGGCGCGGATTGCCCCAACCTCCCCGGAACGCTCACGAGCACGAGGGTCCCGCCGCTGCCGGTCGCGGACCGCTCGGTGACCGCGCCCGCCGACTGCGCCGGGTACGTCACGGGTGCGCCGCGCGGAAACACGGCCACGGAGATCGTTCCGCCGGGCACGGGGAACCCGGCGCCGCGGGCGCCCGTCGTGCAAATACTGCCCTGGGAGGCGCTCGTGGCGGTGAAGTGTCCTGGGAGCTCGCCAGCGAGGGCTGTGGCGAGCTCCCAGTCCACCTTTTCGCACCCGGAGGCGCCTTCGACCCGAGGGCCGGTCCTCCCGTCTCCACTACCTCCCTGCTGAGGCGGCAGAGCCGGGAAGTTCCCCTCCCCAGTACCCAGAGGACGCGCGGCCGAAGCCCCGGGTTGCGCCGGAGCCTCCGCCGAATTCATGACGGAGGCGGAATCGGACTTTCCGCCCGCGCCGCCGGCCACGAGACCCCACGCGCCGAAGCCCATCAGCGCCAGCACGACGGCACTGCCGCCCGCGGCGATGCGGTTGCGGCGGCGCAGCGTGAGCCGGCGCGACTCGCGCACGACGTCGTCCTTCGTGAACGTGGGTGGCGGCGGTTCGCCGGGCAGGCCGGAGAACAACGACTCGATGTCCCGGCGCTCATCCATTGGCCTCCACCTCCCGTTCCAGCACCTCTCGCAGGTTCGCCAGCCCTCGTGCGGTCTGGCTCTTCACGTTGCCTTCGCTGCAGCCCAGCGCCTTCGCGGCCGCACCGACGTCGAGGCCCTCGAAGTAGCGCAGCACCAGCACCGCGCGTTGCTTCGGCGGCACTTCCTTCAGCGCCGCCAGCAGGTCTTCCCTGGTCGCGACGTGGTCGGCCAGGCCCGGCGCGTCGGACGCGGGCTCCGGCAGCACCTCGGTCTGCCACTCCCGCCGCCACGGCCGGCGCGACTCGTCGATGACGGCGCGCACGAGCGTTTTGCGCACGTACGCGTCGGTCGCCGCGCGGTCCCTGATCTTCTTCCACCTCCGGTGCAGGGCGACGAACGCCGTCTGGGCGAGGTCGTCGGCCTTGTGCCAATCGCCACAGAGCAAGTACGCGGTCCGGCGCACGGCGTCGCGCCTCGCGGAGAAGTACTCCGCGAACTCGTCTTCGTCGCGCTGGTCCACGCGGTCCGTTGCTCCGCTCTTCTGCTCATCCGTCCCCAAGGACGGAACCGGGGGCGTCCACGGTTGCACGAGACCGCCGATCGCTTCCACCCCAGGCGCCGTTGATAGCGCGGGTGGCGGTGTGATGTGATCGCGGCGTGACCTCGACTCCGCTCGATTTCCGCTCCGACACCGTCACCCGCCCGAGCAAGCGCATGCGTGCGGCCATGGCCGAGGCCGAGGTCGACGACAACGTGATCGGCACCGACCCCACCATCGCGAAGCTCGAGGAACGCGCGGCCGGGATCCTCGGCAAGCCCGCCGCGCTGTGGACCCCGAGCGGCACCATGGCGAACCTGATCGCCCTGTCCGTGCACCTCGAACGCGGCGACCGGTTCCTCGCCACGCGCGGTGCCCACGTGCTCACCAACGAGCTCGGCTCCGCCGCCTGGCTCGCCGGCGGCATGCCCGACATCCTGGAGCACGACGCCGGCCCGGGCCGCCCGTCACCCGAGCGGCTGCGCGCCGCCATCGGCGGCCCCGGCCCGTACTTCACGCTGCGCACCACTCTGCTGTGCCTGGAGAACACGCACAACGCCGCCGGTGGCGCCGTCACCCCGCCCGCGGAGCACGAGCAGCTCGTGGCCGTCGCGAAGGAAGCCGGCCTCAAGGTCCACCTCGACGGCGCCCGCATCTGGCACGCGGCCGTCGCGCTGGGTGTGGCGCCCTCGGAGCTGACGGGTGGCGTCGACAGCGTGTCCGCCTGCTTCAGCAAGGGGCTCGGCGCGCCGGTCGGCTCGGTCGTCGCGGGCAGCGCCGAGTTCGTCGAGCGGGCGCGCCGGATGCGCCAGATGCTCGGCGGCGGTGTGCGCCAGGGCGGTGTGCTCGCCGCGGCGTGCCTGGTCGCGCTGGACAACATCGACGACCTGGCCGAGACCCACGAGCACGCCCGCCGCCTGGCCGCGGGCCTGGCCGAGCACGGCTGGGGCGTCGAGACGCCGGACACCAACATCGTGCTCGCCGCGGTCCCCGACCTGGCCGCCGCGCTCGAGTGGCTCGGTTCCCTGGGCATCCAGGCGCTGCCGATGGCCGGCAAGGTGCGCTTCGTGCTGCACCGCGACCTCGAACCCACCGCCGTCGACGAAGCGCTGCAGCGCATCAAGGCGGCCGCGTGACGAACTGGCTCGTCTTCGACTACGGCGAGGTGCTCTGCACGCGCACCACCGCGCTGCCCAAGCTCGCCGCGACGATGGGCGTGGCCCCCGAGGAGTTCGAGCCCGCGTACTGGGCGGTGCGCGAGCCGTACGACCGCGGCTCGAGCGACCTCGAGTACTGGACGTCGATCGGCGACCGCGTTGGCGCGCGGGTGTCCGACGCGATGGCCGACGAGCTCACGGCCATCGACATCGCGGGCTGGTCGAACCTGGCGCCTTCGTCGCTCGAACTGCTCGAAGCGCTGTCGGAGGCGGGGGCCGCGCTCGCGCTGCTGTCCAACGCGCCTTCGTCGTTCGGGCAGTGGGTGCGCGAGCAGGAGTGGGCGAAGCTGTTCCGCGTCACGCTGTTCTCGGGAGACGTCAAATTCGCCAAGCCCGACGCCGAGATCTTCCGGCTGTTACTGGAAAAGCTCGGCGCGAAGCCGGAGGACTGCCTGTTCTTCGACGACCGTGAGTCCAATGTGGAGGGTGCGCGGGCCGTCGGCATCCGGGCACACCTGTGGGACGGCGTGGAAGCCGCCCGCGCGGCCCTGGACTGACCACTCACCAGTACGACGTGGCCGCCTGCCGGGCGGGAAGTCGATCACCTAAGCTGTGCGCGTCCCGATCGATCCTCCCCGGTAGGTGCGCTGTGGCCGATCACCTCGCGCCGGTCGACTTCGACCGGCCGAGCAACGCACGGGTGTACGACGCCTTGATGGGCGGGCGCGACCACTACGCCGCCGACCGCGCCGTGCTGGACCAGATCCTCGAGCTCGCACCGGCCGCGCAGACGATGACGCGGGAAGTGCGCGCCTGGCTGGTGCGCGCGGTGCGATTGCTGGCCGGCCGGCTGGGCGTCGACCAGTTCCTCGACCTCGGTTCGGGCTTCCCCACGGTGGAGAACACGCACCAGGTCGCCCAGCACGTGAATCCCGCTGCCCACGTGGTGTACGTCGACCACGACCCGGTGGTGCAGGCCCACGGCCGCGCGCTGCTGGCCGAAAACGACCGCACGCACATGGCGGGCGCCGACCTGCTCGACCACGAGCGCACGCTGGCGCACCCGGAAGTGACGGCCCACCTCGACTTCACGCGACCGGTGGGCCTCATCCTGTGCGCGGTGGTGCACCACATCCCCGACTTCGCCGTGGCGCAGGCGGTGGTGAAGGCCTACGTCGACGCGCTGGCGCCCGGCTCGTACCTCGTGCTGCTGCACCAGTACAACCCTGCGGACGGCAGCGAGGCGGCCGAGGTGGCGACGGCGTTGGAAGCTCGGTTCAAGGGCGTCGGCCTCGACACGCTGTACCGCTCGCGTGACGAGATCGCGTCACTGTTCGACGGGCTGGAGGTGCTGCCGCCCGGGCTGACGCATCCCCACCTGTGGTGGCCGGACGGCCCGCGCCTGGCTCCGCTCGCGGCCGTGAACTTCACGACGCTGGCCGGGGTGGCGCGGGTACCGTAGCGTCCACTGTGGTCAGTGCGCGGCGTGCCGGAAGCTCGAGTCGATGAAGTCGAAGATGAGCTTTTCCAAGTGCGCCTGCGTTTTCGGGTCCCGCAGCATGTCGGTGCCGTGGGTTTCGCCGGGCATCACTTCGAGGTGCTTGTCGGTCGGCGGTGCCCCGCAAGCCTCGTACAGCTTCTTCACCTCACCGATCATGTTGCCGCTGTAGTCGCCGGTCTCGACGGCGAAGAACGCCGGCTTCGTGACCTTGCGGATGGCCGCGGCCGAGTCGCCGCCACAGTTGCTGGGCGAGGACAGGATCAGCAGGCCCACCAGCCGCGGTTCCTGCGCCGCGAGCCGGGCCGCCGAGCTGCCACCGCAGGACGCGCCCCCGAGCAGCACCGACTTCGCGCCGCGGCGGTGCAGTTCGGCGAGCGCGGCGCTCGTGTCGCGGTCGAAGTTGTCGGTCACCGGCCCGTCGTTCTTCTGCGCGGCGCCGTGACCGCGGTACTCGAACACCAGCACGTGGTAACCCTTGGCGGCGAGCTTCTCCGCGGTGTCGAGCCAGGAGCAGATGTAGTAGCCCGACTCGTGGTCGAGCAGGATCCCGCGGTCGCCGGAGCCCAGCTCGATCGCGGGCAGGTGGAAGCCGTCCGACGTGGTGAGGCTGAGCACCTGCTGGTCGAGGCGGTCGGGCACGCAGACGTTGACCGGGAAGCCCTGCGCGGTCTTGCGCGTGCGCTCGTGCACCGTGACGTCATACGGCGGTGGCGGGGTGGCCGGCAACCGTGTCGCCGAGGTCGGTGGCGGTGTGGTGTCGGTCTGGGCTTGGGCTGTGCCGGGAGCCGTGCTTGTGTCGGGTGCCGGGGTGGCGGTTGCCGAGCAGGCCGTGACGGCGAAGGCACGCAGCAGGGCCGGCAGCGCGCCGGCGGTTCGAGTGGTGATCATCGGTCCTTCCTCGGCAGAGCGGTGTTCACACTCCACGGTGACGGACCGTTGTGAGGAAGCGATGAGGATCAGGTCAGGGTGCGAACACGCCGATGCGGCGCCCAGCCGTGGTGGTCGGTCGCCGCATCGAAGCCCCCAGACGCGTCAGCGCCCGATGCGCTTGGCGTCCTTCTTGCCGGTGATCGCGCCGTAGGCCGCGGTACCCAGGAACACCACGCCGCCGATGATCGCGATCCACAGCACGGCCTTGAACACGAAGCCGATCACGGCGCCGAGGACCATGAACGCGATCCAGGCCACGATGAGCGCTCCGACGATCTTCCAGAACATGGCTCCTCCATGACGTTTCCGCGCCACGCCGGCCCGGTGCTGTCCAGCGTGCCACCCGCGGCTCGAAAACTCTCTTCGTGAAGCCAACGTTCAGGGGGATATCGGGGTTCCCCCTGACCGGATCACCTGAGCCATTCCCCCAGCCTGCGGACCCCTTCGTCGACGTCCTCGGTGGCCCCCGCGAACGAGAACCGCACGAACTTGCCGCCGTCGACCGGGTCGAAGTCCACGCCCGGCGCGATGGCGACGCCGGTGTCGGCGAGCAGGCGCTGGCACCAGCTGAGGCTGTCGGTGGTGTAGGCGGAGACGTCGGCGTACGCGTAGAAGGCGCCTTCGGCGGGCGCAAGTTTGTCGAGACCGATTTTGGTGAGGCCGGCGAACAGCCGGTCCCGGTTCTTGCGGTAGTGCTCCACGTGCGCGTCGGCCTCCGCGTACGACTCCGGCGTGAACGCCGCGACGGCCGCGTGCTGCGCGATGGCGGGCGGGCAGATCGTGAAGTTGCCCGTGAGCACGTCCACGGCCCGGTGCAACCGCTGCGGCACGAGCATCCAGCCCAGCCGCCAGCCGGTCATGGCGAAGTACTTCGAGAACGACCCGAGCACCAGCGCTTCGCGACCGTATTGCCACGCACAGTCGAGCTGCTTCTCGTAGGAGATGCCGTGGTAGATCTCGTCGCTGATCAGCTGCACCCCGTGGCTCGCGCACCAGCCCGAGATCGCCGCCAGCTCACCCGGGGGAAGAACGGTGCCCGTGGGGTTGCTGGGGCTCGCCACGATCAGCCCGTCCAGCGGACCCAGCTCGTCGAGCAGGGTCACCGTGGGCTGGAAGTTGGTCTCCGCGGTGGTCGCGAACTCCACTACCTCGCAGCCGAGCACCTTCAGCAGGTTGCGGTAGGCCGGGTAGCCGGGCCGCGCCATCGCCACGCGCGCCCCGGGGTCGAACGCGCTGAGGAAGCTGAGCAGGAAGCCGCCCGAGGAGCCCGTGGTCATCACCACGTCCTGCGCGGTGACGTCGACGTCGTACGTCCGCCGGTAGTGCCCCGCGACGGCCTCCCGCAGCTGCGGGATGCCGAGCTGCTCGGTGTACCCGAGCGTGTGTTCGTCGAGCGCTTGCTTGGCCGCTCGCCGCACCGCCTCCGGCGCCGCCGCCGACGGCTGCCCCGCCGCCAGCGACACCAGGTCGCCGTGGCTGCGCTGCCTCGCCTGCGCGGCGGACAGCACGTCCATCACGTGGAACGGGGGCACACCGGCCCGCAGCGCGGGCCCGCCGAAAGCACCGATGTCGACCATGCGGCCAGGCTAGCCTTGGGCCGGCCGCTGCTCAGTAACCGCGGTAGGCACCACCGTGCGCCATCGCCGCGATGCCCGGCACGTTGCTCATCGAGCCGTAGCGGTCGAGCGAATAACGCACCCCGGCGATGATGTTGTCGACGGGGTTGTAGATGTTGTCGTGGCCGGGGAGCTTGTGCGCCTGGAACGTCGAGTCGATGCACTGCATGAGGCCCTTGGACGGGTGCCCGGCCGCAGCATTCGAGTTCCCGGTGAGGAACACGTGGTCGCCTTCGCGGGCGGTCCAGGTGCCCAGCTCGGTGGTGACGCACCAGACGTCAGCGCGACCTGCGGGTTCGCGCCGCAGGAACGCGCCGGTGACAACCGGGTTGTTCGCGCGCACGGCGGCCTCGCGGTGCCACGTCTCGTGCTCGCCCGTGCGGTCGGTGATCGACACGCGCGGCCGCGCCCCGGAGAGGTAGACCGCGAGCGTGATCGCCTCGAGCACCTCGCCCGGCGCCTGGTAGATCGTGACCTTCGGCTTCGTGTACCCGGGCCGCAGGTGCCGCGTGCCCTCGGCGTCGGTCACGGCCTCGAGCCACGCTTCGCGCTGCGCGGCCGACATCGCCAGGACCTGGCGCACGGCGTCCGACTTCGGGTTCCCCGCGCGGCGCAGCAGATCTTGCGCGTAGTCGTGGTCGAGCCGGAACTGGTGCCGGGGCCCGCAACCCCCGCGGTCGTCGACGTACACCGCGTGCGGCACGTCGTCGAGCAGCTCACGCAGCTTCAGCACCATGTCCTTTTTGGACTGCGCGACCGACACGGTCGGCCGGTGCCGGCGCGGCTCGACGTGGCCGTCGCCCGCGATCCAGCCGAGCAGAGCCGCCTCGCGCACGGTCACGTCGAGCGTCGAGTCGGTGTCGGCGGGAGCGGCGAGCAGAATCCGATCGCCGCTGCCGACCTCGTCGGTCGTCACGAAGCGAGCTTGGTCGGCGTACTCGTTGCGCTGAGCCTCCGGAACAACACCGTGCACCTTTCGCCGGTGCACGGCAACACCGTTGCGGGGCGCGCCGCTCGTGCGCGGTTCCCAACCGCACTCGGGGCAGACCATCGGCCCATCCTTCGCGACCGTGAGCCGAGGCAGGTTCAGCCACCGGTGGTTCGGTGTGGTCGTCGCCGTCCAACGGGAATTGGACAGGGTCGTCAGCGTGGCGTTCTCGTGGTGGACCACCCGCGTGACGCGGGTCCACTCACTACGCCGGGTGCGCGGGTTGTAGCCGATGGTCTCATCGCCGACCTCGACATCGTGGTGCTTCAGCAGCCCACGGCGCGTGAGGATCGCCGTGTCGAGCGGCACGCAGTCCCAGTTGTTGATCGCATTGGGATTACCACCCGATTCGTGCTGGATGATCGCCCAGATGTTCTTCACGTCGGCCTCGGTGACGTTCACGCCGTTGGCCTGCAGGATCTTGATGGCCTCGTCGATCCACTCCTGCACATTCCCCGGCGGCGGAGATCCGGGCGGGCCGCCGCTGGGGCCGAGGCCGCCGCCGCCACCGCCACCACCCCCGCCGCCTCCGCCGCCGCCGCCGTGGTGGGAGGAGGTGTGGAGCCCGCCGGTGCTCTGGGGGACGGTGCCGTCCTTGCCGGGCAGGGGGACCTTGTCGTAGCCGCCCTCGATCTGGGTTTTCATGAGGGTCTGCGACTGGCCGATCATGGTGTTGGCCTGGGTGAGCAGGCCCTGCACTTCGCCGTCGTACTGGGTGGTCAGGTTGTTGATGTCGGTCCTCGCCGTGGCCTTGATCTGCTCGACGGTGGGACTCGGTGCGGGCTTCTTCTCGTCGGCGGCGGTTTTGGCCGCGGCGGCAGCCGCGTTCATGTCCGTCTGGGCCCGCTGGTTGCGAGCGTTGACCGCCTTTTCCGCGTCTGCGAGTTTGCCTTGCGTGACCTTCGTCTTGATGTCCGCGAGGTTCTTGGCCAGCGTCGTCAGGTCGTTCGCCACGTCTCCCAGGTGCGCCTCGACCTTGGCGCCCGCGCTGCGGACAGTGCGGACGTAGTCGAAGAAACTGTCTGCCGCGCCACCGGACCAGACGCTGCTGTCGAGCGCCTTCGTGGTGTTGTCCAGGGCCTGCGAATGGTCGGCGGCATCGGTAGCGGCCCCGCGGAACTGGTCTGCCGCCTTGTTGATCGCGTCCACGTTGAGCTTGGCGACCTGGTCGACCTTGTCAGTGAACGCCTTCCAGTTGTCCGGAGTCCCGGCGCCGACCCCATCCAAAGCCACGTTCCGTCCCCCTGCTTTTCGTTCCTCGAGCCCGATTTGTTCTATTTGTCGACGTGGACGGTGAGGTCGCTCTTGCCGACCTCGTCCATTTCGGTCATCAGTCCGGCGGCCTTGCGCATGGCGAACGCGAGCGCGTCCATGTGCTGGCCCGCGGCGTCGAACTGGCTGTGCACACCGTTCTTGAACTCACCGACGGCGCTGTGCGCGTCCTGCGAACCGGGCATCCCGCCGAAGGGGCTTTCCTTTTCATGGTCCATGCCGGTGAGCTTGTCCTTGGATTTCTGGTATTCGTCTTTCAGCTTCTCGACCTGACGCGCCGCGATAGCCATCGAATCGACGTCGTACACAGCCACGGTCCGCTCTCCCCTTCACGAAAACCAACACCCGATTGATCAGACGCACCCATGACCAAGTCGGTTCCCGGCCTACTGTAAGACCTCGGCCACGCTCCGGGTACGGATCCTCGCCGAATCCACCCCAGCGTGCCAGAAGGCGTCATAACCCCGCTTGCAGCTCCCGAACCCGCTCCACCAACACCGCGTTGTCCGCCGGTGTCACCGTCGCCCAGGTGTGGCCGCGGGTGTCGTCCGTGAGCTGGAAGAGGTAGCGGCCCGCGTCGGTGTCGAAGAAGGCCGTGGGGTGGGTCGAGCGGCGGACCGTGCCGTCGCGGAGGGTGCGTTCGGCGGTGAACTGGCCGCGGGCTTCCTGGCCCAGCAACATGCCGGCGAGTTCCTGGGCCTCCCACAGGGCCAGCCCGTGGTCTTCCAGCACCGTGACCAGGGCTTTCGGGTCGCCGCCGGCCTTGGCGTCGGCGGCAACGAGGGTGGCGTGGGGGACGGAGACGCTTTGGCCGATGCCCGCGGACAGCTCCCCGGCAACGGGCACGGCGGCTTCGGCCAGTGAGCCCTCGTCGGCGGGGATGAGCCAGACCTCGTCGCGGTCGACGACGGCGAGCACGGCCTGGCTGCCGCGGCTGACGGCGCGGCCGTGGATCTCGCGGTCGGCCCAGACCCACACGTCGAGGGCGTTCTGCGGGTGCGACAGCAGGTGCAGTTGGTCGAACAGCTCACCCGACGCGCGCCGCCCGCGGGCGAGCCGGCGGCGGGCGAGGGCGGCCCACGCTTCGCCGACCAAGGCGGCCCGCTCGGTGTGCGTGCGGCCCGGCGAGGGCACGCCGAGCGCGGCCGGGCGCCGGCCCAGCTCGAGCGACTCCCACAGCACGTCGAACTCGAGCGCCGAGAGCACGAGGTTCACGCGTCGTCGCCGATCACGTCGTCGGAGACCAGGCGCGGGTCGGTGAAGAGGTCCTTGTCGTCGACGCCGAAGCGGCGCACGTGCTCGGCGTTCTCCTCGTCCTGCGTGGCCGCGGGCGCGAGGAACTTCGCGTCGCCGGAAGGTTGCTTGGGCTCGATTTGCTCGGTCTTGCGCAGCGCGATCGCCTCTTCCTCCGGCAGCTCACCCACCGGCAGCGGACGCACGGGTCCCTTCGACGGCGGCCCCCCGAACCCCCGGGGCCGCTCACGGTCGCCGGCCAGCGCACTACCCGCCGCGCCGGCGCCGAGTGCCGTGACGCCCGCCCCGATCTCCCCGGCCGACACACCCGGCCGCGGCGCCGGGGCCGGACCACCCACGCTCTCCTCCGGAACGACCGGCGCTTGCGGGCCACTGCCGACCAACCGGCCGCGGGTCAACGCCGGATCACCACCACCGGTCCCACCGGCCGGACCACGGCCGAGCACCGCGTCGGCGCCCGTCGACGCCCCGCCCGCAGCAGCACCACCACGGCCGCCCGGACCACCGGAAACCCCTGAGCCGGGGCCGCCGGCAAGACCGCGCTGTCCGTCGAACCCGGGACCCGCGAACCCAGGACCACCACCGGCGCCACCCCGGATCGGGCCACCGGCACCGGACCGCCCAGGTCCACCGCCGGCCGGCGGCACCTCCCACCCCGGCGGCACCGAAGCACCCGGGGGCACCTGGCCACGTGGCGGCACCGAACCGCGAGGAGGCACCGGACCACCAGCCGGCGGCGCGACGGACCGACCCGGCGTCGAAGCCGGCGCCGTGTACCCACCACCAGATGCCCCACCCGCGGGCGGCACGGCGATCCCGAACGTCGGCGTCGGCGGATCCACGACAACGCGGTTCGCCACGGGCTGCAGCACCGGCGGCTCCACGCGCCGCGACTGCACCGACGCCGAGGCCGGCCGCACGCCGCCGTCCGGCGTCACGTCGACCGCCGATCCCGCCAGGTCCAGCACGCTCTTGCGCCCGTCCGGCTGCGTCATCGACAGCGACTCCGGCCGGTTCAGCGGCTCCGACGACAGCAGGTTCTCGCCGCTCTGCTGCGCGTACGCGTTCAACGCCTCCAGCGCCTGGCTGCGCGCGTTCTGGGCCGCATCGACCGCCGTCGCGTGGTCGGTCTCGAAACCGATCAGGCTCAGCACGGAGTCGCCGAGCGTGTAGCCGCCGGCGCCCTTCCGCAGCACGTTCGGATCGGGCAGCTTGAACTTGGTGCGGTTGAAGGCCTCGCCCTGGGTGAACAGCAGCTCGGCGGCGTCCGACACCTTGCGCGTGGCGTCCTGCGAGAACCCGGCCTGCTCGGTGAACACCTGCCCGGCCGCGCCACCGGCCTGGCTCTGCCACTCCACACCGAGCTGCGTCAGCTGCGTGCGCAGGGCCTCGTCGGTCGCGGCGAGTGCCGTCGCGACTGCCTTCAGCGCCTCCACGGCCGTGCCGATGCTGCCGATGCCGTCGCCGTCGGAGAACTTCTGGATCTCGTCGGCCAGCGACGAGTCCGTCCAGCCGTCGAAGCGCTGGTCGCGGATCTTGCCCGCGAGGTCGGAGATCTCCACGCGCCCTCCTAGGTCCGTGTCTTGAGGTACTGCAGCGCCAGGTCCGCCGCCTGCGTCGCCTGATCGCACAGCTGCTGCTGGGTGAACGCGCCGGCCGTGACCGCAAACGCTTGCGCCGCCAGCGTCTGTCCTTTCGCGACGCCGACGAGCGCCTCGCAGTCCGACGGGGTGCCGGCCGCGCGGTAGCTCGTGAGCGCCGGGTAGCCCTCGACCGCGAACGGCACCGTGGTCATGCTGTTCTTCCGCCGCGCACCGGTGAGCCACTCCTGCAGATCGGCGCTGACGGTGCGCAGGTGGTAGGCGTGGAACGGTTCGGCCTTGTCGGCGTCGAACACGCACGTGGGCCCGTCCGGCGCGTCGGCGGCCTTGCGGGGCACGGCGTTGACCTGCAGCTCGTCGAGCTGGGCCTGGCCCAGCAGCTCACACGGGTCGACGCCCGTGAGCGGCAGGTCGGCCGGGCGCTGCGGCAGCTGCGAAGCCTTCGCGGCCTGCGAAGCCGAACTCGCCGCGGGCGCGACCGGCAGCGCCGTGCCCGGGTCGCCGGACGAGCACCCGGCCACGCCGAGCGCGAGCAGGGCAACCAGGGCGCTAGTGGATGCCGTGCGCACCACGGTCCCCGAACGCCGCGGCCTTGTCATCCTCGCTCATCTGGTACGTCTGCGCCGCGCCCCGCAGCTGCTCGCCGAGGCGGCGCAGGTTGGCGACGTACTCGCGCGCTTCGGCGGCGTACGAGTGATCACCTTCCGCGACGATCATGTTCCACGCCGCCACGGAGTTCCGGCTCACCGTGTCGGCCGAGGGTGTGTCGATGCGCAGCTCGCCGAGGCGGGTGAGCAGCTTGTCCTCGAGTGCGTTCGCCTGCTCGTCGACGACTTTCGCCACGTCCAGCAGCTTCTCCGGCGCCACGATGAGGTCCGCGACGCCGGGCGCCGCCGGGACGGACGACGCCAACTCGGACAACGGAGTGCTTCCCGCCATGCGCTCCCCCTCGGTGATGTCTACGGACTGCGATGATACGGACAGTGACCGTTCGGCCCCGCTACGAGGCTACCAACCGCCGGGTGATCGGGAGGGGGAATCAGGCGTTCACCGGCATGGTGATCTCGCCGTTGGCCGCCTTGAGCGCGATGTCGGTGCGGTGGTGCGAGCCCGCGAGGTGCACGCGCTCCACCGTCTCGTACGCGTGTTTGCGCGCCGACTTGAGCGACTTGCCCGTGCCGACCACGGACAACACGCGTCCGCCCGCCGACACGACGGCGCCGTCGTCGCGCCGCCGCGTGCCCGCGTGGAGCACGCCTTCGACCTCGCCGCCGGTGATCACGTCGCCGGTGCGCGGCTTGCCGGGGTAGCCGTCGGCCGCGATCACGACCGTCACGGCCGCGCCGCCCGACCACTCCAGCGGCGGCTGCTCGGCGAGCTTGCCGGTGGCCGTCGCGAGCATCAAGCCCGCCAGCGGCGTGCGCAGCAGGGCGAGCACGACCTGGGTCTCCGGGTCGCCGAAGCGGCAGTTGAACTCGATGACCTGCGGGCCCTCGGACGTGAGCGCGAGGCCCGCGTAGAGCAGGCCGGAGAAGGTGGCGCCGCGGGCGTCGAGCTCGTCGACCACGGGCTGCACGACGCGGGCGACCACGTCGTCGACCAGGTTTTCCGGCGCCCACGGCAGCGGGGCGTACGCGCCCATGCCGCCGGTGTTCGGGCCGGCGTCGTCGTCGCCGACGCGCTTGAAGTCCTGCGCGGGCAGCAGCGGCACCACGGTGCGGCCGTCGACGAAGCAGAACAGCGACGCCTCGGGTCCGTCCAAAAAGGACTCCAGAAGCACCGGGTGACCACCGTCGAGCAGCATCAGGGCGTGCTTGCGGGCGACCTCGACGTCCTGCGTGACGACCACGCCCTTGCCGGCCGCGAGCCCGTCGTCCTTCACGACCCAGGTGGGCCCGAAGCGCTGCAGGGCGGCGTCGAGGCGCGCCGGCGTGTCCACGACCTCACTGCGCGCGGTGGGGACGTTCGCGGCGGCCATCACGTCCTTGGCGAAGGCCTTCGACCCCTCGATCCGCGCCGCGGCGGCCGACGGCCCGAAGCAGGCGATGCCCTGCTTGCGCACCGCGTCGGCGACGCCCGCGACCAGCGGGACCTCGGGACCGACCACCACGAGGTCGGCCTTCCACTCGCTCGCCAGCGCGGCGACCGCGTCGGGGTCGGCCGGTTCGACACCCATCTGCTCGGCGACCGCGGCCGTCCCGGCGTTGCCGGGCGCGCAGGCGAGCGCGGTGACGGCGGGATCGCCGGACACCGCGAGGACGAGTGCATGCTCCCGGGCGCCGGACCCGATTACCAGTACGCGCACGCCGAACAGGGTAACGGGCCCCGCTCGGCGTGGGCATTTCGCCGTCCAAACCGTGTTGTCCGGAAGCGGATTCCATGCACCGTTTACCGGGTTGTCCCCCTTTTGTCCCTCTGATGCCCGCCGTTCGACAGTTGCGGCCGTGAGGGTGGCGGCGGTACTCGTGGCAAACCCGTCAAAGAAGGACGGAGTGCCCGGTAGAGAGAGGTCTTCGCATGAAGCGCAAACGCGTGGGTGTGCTCGCCCTGTCCGGTCTCGCCCTGCTGGGGGTCGCGAGCCTGGCCATCGGTCCGGCCACGGCGGCCCCGCAGCAGGTGGCGGGCGCGGCGGCGCACCGGCACGATGACCCCGTGATCGTCGGCCACCGGGGCGCGCCCGGCTACCGCCCGGAGCACACGCTCGCCTCCTACGAGCTCGCGTTCCGCATGGGCGTGGACTTCGTCGACGTCGACCTCGTGCCGACCAAGGACGGCCGGCTCGTCGCGCGGCACGAGCCCGAGATCGGCGGCACCACGGACGTCGCGGACCACAAGGAGTTCGCCGGCCGCAAAACCACGAAGGTCATCGACGGTGTCTCGATGACCGGCTGGTTCACCGAGGACTTCACGCTCGCTGAGCTCAAGACGCTGCGCGCGAAGGAGCGGATCCCGGAGAACCGCCCCAACAACCAGCTCTACAACGGCCGGTTCCCGATCGCGACGTACCAGGAGGTCATCGACCTCACGCGCCGGCTCGGCAAGGAGCTGCACCGCACGCTCGGCACGTACCCCGAGGTCAAGCACTCCACGTACTTCTCCTCGATCGGCAACCCGACCGAGCCGAAGCTCGTGGCGTTCCTCAACCGCAACGGCCTCAACCGCGCCGACGCGCCGGTGATCATCCAGTCGTTCGAGGTGGCGAACCTCAAGGAGCTGCACAAGCAGGTGCGAGTGCCGCTGCTGCAGCTGACCGAGGCTTCGGGCGCGCCGGCCGACTTCGTGGCCGCGGGTGACAAGCGCACGTACGCCGACCTCGTCACGTCGGCGGGGCTGCGTGAGATCGCGAAGTACGCGGAGTACCTCGGGCCGGACAAGGCGCAGGTCATCCCGCGCGACGCCGCCGACAACCTCGGCAAGCCGACCTCGCTGGTCGCCGACGCCCACCGCGCCGGCCTGAAAGTGCAGCCCTACACCTTCCGCAACGAGAACCCGTTCCTGCCGGCGAACCTGCGCTCGTCGGCCAGCCCGACCGCGTTCGGCAACGTCTTCGCGGAAGAAGCGGCCTTCTTCAAGGCGGGTGTCGACGGCTTCTTCGCCGACCAGGCGGACACGGCTCTGGAGTCGCTGCACGATTTTCTGGGTCGTTGATTTTTATTGCGCAGTAAGGGTTTCAGCGGGCCCGTTCACCCTTTGGTGGACGGGCCCGCTGTTTTTTGTCGGTCCCGGTTCCTACCGTTGTTCCCATGGTTCTCGAGGAGGAGATCGACCGGCTGGCAGGCGAAACCGGGTTTTCCGGTGTCGTGTCCGTCAGCCGAGGTGGGGAAACGGTGCTCGCGCGTGCGTACGGCCTGGCGCACCGCGGGTACGGCGTACCGAACACTGTGGACACGCGGTTCGGAATCGCCAGTGGTACCAAGGGGTTCACCGCGCTGGTCGTGGTGAGCTTGATCGTCGACGGGTTGCTGTCGTTGAGCACGCGGGTGCGGTCATTGCTGGGTGTGGGCCTGCCGTTGATCGACGGCGCGGTGACGGTGGAGCACCTGCTCTCCCACCGCAGCGGCATCGGCGACTACTGCTCCGAAGACGACGAGTCGCCGCCTCCGCATCCGCAGGTCTTGACGTCCGCGGCCGCGTATTTGCCTGTACTGGAAGGGTTTCCGCAACGGTTCGCGCCGGGTTCCGCGTTCGCGTACAACAACGGCGGGTTCGCGGTGCTGGCTCTGGTGGCCGAACGAGCGGCGGGCTTGCCGTTCGCCGACTTGGTGCGCACCCGGGTCACCGATCCGGCGGGCATGGGGTCCGCGTTCCTGCGCTCCGATGCGTTGCCCGGCGATGCGGCCACGGGCTACCTGGAAGACGGCCACACCAACGTTTTCAGCCTCCCCGTGGTCGGCAGCGGCGACGGCGGACTCTACTGCACGGCCGGCGACTTCACGGCCTTCTGGCGCGCTTTCCACGCCGGGCGGCTGGTGCCACCGGAGTGGGTCGCGCGGATGACCGCCGCGGTCAGCGCGGAGACCGACACGCGCGAACGGCACCGCTACGGCCTCGGCTTCTGGCTGCCCGCCCGCGGCGACACCGTGATGCTGGAGGGCTACGACTACGGCGTCTCGTTCCGCAGCGTCTCGCACCCGGCGGACGGACTGGTGTTCACGGTTGCTTCCAACACTTCGGAGGGTGCGTGGCCACTGACCCGCTGGCTGGAAGGGGAACAGATGGCTTGACGGGGTTGGTCGAGACCACGGACCGCCGAGGAATCCGGCGGGCGTGTGAACGTCGGGCGCGCACGGCTGAGGTTCATGACGGAACCTTGACACCCCTCGCGGACCCGGGCTAGCTTCTCCGGAACTTCAAAGGTCTGTACACATACCTTTCAGGTGGGGTGCCCGATGGATGTCTCCGACCAGCAGACCGCCCAGCCCGATCACCACGACGAGGACAGCGCCCGGTTGCACGCGCTGGGGTATGCGCAAGAGCTCAAGCGAACGATGTCGTCGTTCTCGAACTTCGCGGTGTCGTTCACGATCATCTCGATCCTGTCGGGGTGCCTGACGCTGTACGGGTTCGGCATGAAAACCGGTGGACCGGTCGCGATGATCTGGGGGTGGCCGCTCGTCGGGCTGTTCGTGATCCTCGTGGGGCTCGGCATGGCGGAGGTGTGCTCGAGCTACCCCACGGCGGGTGGCCTGTACTACTGGGCCGCGAAGCTGGCGACGCGCAACGGGCCCGCGTGGTCGTGGTTCACGGGGTGGTTCAACCTCATCGGCCAGATCGCGGTCACGGCCGGCATCGACTTCGGGGCGGCGTTGTTCCTGAACGCGTTCCTCGACCTGCAGTGGGGTTACTCGGCGACGCCGGGGCACACGATCCTGCTGCTCGCGATCATCCTGGTGGTGCACGGCGCGCTGAACACGTTCGGCGTGCGCGTGGTGGCGTTGCTCAACAGCGTGAGCGTGTGGTGGCACCTGATCGGGGTGCTGGTGATCGTGGGCGTGCTCGTGTTCGTGCCGGCGAAGCACCAGGAAGCGTCGTTCGTGTTCGGCCACTTCGCCAACGAGACCGGCTGGGGCTCGTCGGTGTACGTGTTCGCGCTGGGGCTGTTGCTGGCGCAGTACACGCTGACCGGGTACGACGCGTCGGCGCACATGACCGAGGAGACGAAAAACGCGGCGAAGGCCGGGCCGCGCGGGATCATCAACTCGATCCTGGTGTCGCTCGTCGCGGGGTGGGTGCTGTTGATCGGCCTCACGTTCGCGATTCAGGACTACGACGGTGCCGTCGGATCGGCCACGGGCGTGCCGCCGGCGCAGATCTTCATCGACGCCACCGGCGCGGTCACGGGCAAGTTCCTGCTGCTGATCTGCATCGGCGCGCAGCTGTTCTGCGGCATGGCCTCCGTCACGGCCAACTCGCGCATGATCTACGCCTTCGCCCGCGACGGCGCCATCCCCGGCTCGAAGATCTGGCACCGCATCAACAAGCGCACGCAAACCCCGACCAACGCCGTGTGGCTCGCCGCGGGCGGCGCGCTGATCCTGGCGCTGCCGTACCTGTGGAGCGCCACGGCGTACGCGGCGGTCACGTCGATCGCGACCGTCGGGCTGTACGTCGCGTACGTGATCCCCGTGTTCCTTCGCGTGCGCCGCGGCGACAGCTTCGAAAAAGGCCCGTGGCACCTCGGCCGCTGGGGCAAGCCGATCGGCATCATCGCCACGGCGTGGGTCGTGGTGATCTTCGTGCTCTTCATGCTGCCCCAGGCCTTCCCGATCACCGGCGACTCGTTCAACTACACGCCCGTCGCCTTCCTGATCGTCCTCGGCGGCGCCGCGCTGTGGTGGGTGGTCTCGGCGCGCAAGTGGTTCACCGGCCCGAAGGTGCAGGGCTCGGCGGCGGAACTGGAAGCGGTGGAACGGGAGCTCAAGGAACTGGGATAACCCCGGGCTCACCCGCAGGCGGTACCAACCCGTGCACCGTGGGCCGCGTAGCGGATTTGCGCTCGAAGGTCACCTGCCAGAGCGAGACACGAGCTGCCCCTGATCACGGGGTGGGTCAAGATGCGGACATGGAGACCCTCACGCTGGTCGGCGTGCTCACCGGCTCGCTCGGCCTGACCGCGCTCGCCCGGCGCTACAATTTCTCTGCGCCGCTGCTGATCGTCGTGGTCGCGCTGGGGGTCGCGCTGATCCCCGGGGTGCCGCGCATCGAGCTGGAACCCGAGCTGATCCTCACGGTGGTGCTGCCGCCGTTGCTCTACTCGACGTCGCTCGACAGCTCGCTCACGCACTTCCGCGCGAACCTGCGCCCGATCATCGCGCTGGGTGTGGTGCTGGTCGTGGTCACTGCGGTGGTCGTCGCGTTCGTGGTGCACCTGCTGCTGCCCGACCTGCCGCTCGCGTCGGCGCTGGTGCTCGGGGCCGTGGTGGCGCCGCCGGACGCGGTCACCGCCGTGGCGATCGCACGCAAGCTCGGCCTGCCGCGCGGGATCATGACCGTGTTGACCGGAGAGAGCCTGGTCAACGACGCCGCCGCGCTCACGCTGTACAAGGTCGCGCTCGCCGCTGTCGCGGGCACGGCCGGGTCGATCGGCCACGGCGTGGGCGTGTTCGCGGTGGCGACGGTGCTCGGCATCGCCGTGGGTCTCGTCGCCGGGTTCGTGGTGGTGTTCATCCGCTCGCGGCTCGACGATCCGCTGCTGGAGTCGGCGTTCGGGATCATCGTGCCGTTCGCGGCCTACGTGACGGCAGAGCATCTGCACCCCTTCGGCGCCGAGTTCAGCGGCTCCGGCGTGCTCGCCGTGGTCACGGCCGGCCTCTACCTCGGGCAACGCTCGCTGCGCGCCTCCCCGGCGACGCGGATGCAGGACCGGTCCGTGTGGACGTCGATCGACGTGCTGCTCGAAGCGCTGGTGTTCGCGTTGATGGGCCTGCAGCTGCCGTTCGTGCTCGACGGCGCCGATCGCGCGGCCCGCGACAACGGCACGCTCGCCGTCGTCGCCATCGTGGTGTTGCTCGTGACGATGGCCGTGCGGATTCCCGCGGTGTTCCTGTCGAGTTACCTGCCGAGAACGCTGCGGCTGTTCGGCCGGACGACGAACAAGACGTCGTGGCAGGCGCTGGCCGTGGTGTCGTGGACGGGCATGCGCGGCGTCGTCACGCTCGCCGCCGCTTCGGCCGTGCCGCTCGGCACGCCGGGGCGTCCGGAGATCCAGCTGTTCGCCTTCACGGTCGCCGTCGGCACAGTGCTCGTCCAGGGCCTCACGCTGCCGCCGCTGATCCGGCTGCTCAAGGTGCAGAACCCGGACGAAGCCGCACGCGACCAAGCCGAGGAACTCGCCGCCCGGGAAGTCGCGCGGAAGGCGGCGCACGCGCGGCTGCAGGAGATCACCCAGGCCGCGATGTCCTCAGTGGACCTGCCACCCGAACGCCTGGCGCGGCTGCAGGAACGCCTGGAACGCCTCGTCGACACCCGCTACCGCTTCGCGCGAGCCGCGATCACACTCTCCGGCGAGGAACGCAGCGCCAGCCCGCAAGCGAAGTTCGCGAAAGCCCGCCGCGAGCTGCTGATCACTCAGCGCGCGGCCATGATCGCCGAGAACCGCGCCGGGCGCCTCGACGACGAGGTGCTGCGCAAGGTCCTCGTGGAGCTGGACCTCGAAGAGCTCTCCGCCACCAACACGCTCACGAACCGCGTCGGTATGAGTTGACACGGTGTGAGGGCCTCCCACGAGAGGCCCTCACACCGGCGAATCGACTCAGACGAACTCGTGGCGCACGATGGTCTGCTCCCGGCCCGGCCCCACGCCGATCGCCGAGATCCGCGCGCCGGAGAGCTCTTCCAGACGCTCCACATAGGACCGCGCGTTGGCCGGCAGCTCGTCGAAGGTGCGGCAGCCGGAGATGTCCTCGAACCAGCCCGGCAGCTCTTCGTACACCGGCACGGCGTGGTGCACGTCGGTCTGCGTCATCGGCATGTCGTGGGTGCGCCGGCCGTCCACGTCGTAGCCGACGCACACCGGCACCTTCTCCAGGCCCGAGAGCACGTCGAGCTTGGTGAGGAAGTAGTCGGTGATGCCGTTGACGCGCACGGCGTAGCGGGCGATCACGGCGTCGAACCAGCCGGTGCGCCGCGAACGGCCCGTGGTCACGCCGAACTCGCCGCCCTGCTTGCGCAGGTACTCGCCGGACTCGTCGTCGAGCTCCGTCGGGAACGGGCCGGAGCCGACGCGCGTGGTGTAGGCCTTCAGGATGCCCAGCACGGTGGTGATGCGGCCCGGGCCGATGCCCGAACCCGCGCTCGCGCCGCCCGACGTCGGGTTCGACGACGTGACGAACGGGTACGTGCCGTGGTCCACGTCGAGCAGCGTGCCCTGCGAACCCTCCAGCAGCACGGTTTCGCCGCGCTCGAGGGCCTGGTTGAGCTGCAGGCGCGTGTCGGCGATGCGGTGCTGGAACTTCTCGCCGGCGGCGAGCACCTCGTCGGCGATCTGGTTCGCGTCGAGCGCCTTGCGGTTGTAGACCTTCACCAGAACCTGGTTCTTGAACTCCAGCGCGGCTTCCACCTTCTGGCGGAAGATCTTCTCGTCCAGCAGGTCCTGCACCCGCACGCCGACGCGCGCGATCTTGTCCTGGTAGCACGGCCCGATGCCGCGGCCGGTGGTACCGATCTTGCGGCTGCCGAGGTAGCGCTCGGTGACCTTGTCGATCTCCACGTGGTACGGCATGATCAAGTGCGCGTCGGCCGAGATGCGCAGGCCGCCGGTGTCGACGCCGCGCTCCTCCAGGCCCGCGAGCTCCTTCAGCAGCACGCTCGGGTCGACCACCACACCGTTGCCGATGACGTTGGTCACCCCCGGCGTGAGGATCCCGGACGGGATGAGGTGGAGGGCGAAGTTCTCACCGTTGGGAAGGACGACGGTGTGGCCGGCGTTGTTGCCGCCCTGGTACCGGACGACCCACTGCACACGGTCACCGAGCAGGTCGGTCGCCTTGCCCTTGCCTTCGTCTCCCCACTGGGCACCGATCAGCACGATCGCCGGCATGTGACACTCCAGGTGTTCGATAGCAGGGAAGTGTCCCGATGGGACACGGGGTGGCGCTGGGAAATGCCGGTGCATGACTGTAACGGAGGACGCGGCGGTGCGCGGAATCGTGGTGGCCTGCGGTGAGGATCCGCACTCGTTCCCGGACCTCGCCGACGTGTCCATCGTGCGCGTCCCGGCGCTTCCCGGCAAGGCCGAAATCGACCCCTTGCTGGGGAAACACTCGCGGTTGATCGTCGCTGGGACCGACGCCGACCTCTCCGCGGTGCTTGTTCGGTTGTTGCGTACCGATCGGGTGTCGGGCGTGTCGGTCGGGTTCGTGCCCACCGAGCCGGGTTCGGCCGTCGCGGCGATGTGGGGGCTGCCCACCGACCCGGTCAAGGCCGTGCAAACCGCCCTCGACGCCGACGCCACGGTGGTCCCCCTCGTGCGCGACGACACCGGTGGCGTACTCGCCGGACGCGCTACTCTGCGTAACCTCCAGGGCCAAGCGTACTGCGACGAGCACCTCGCCTTCGACGGCGCCGCGGCGGCCGTGGAGGTGTCCTCCGACGCCGACGGCATCGTCGCGCGGGTGACTCGCGGGAAGCTCCTGAAGCGCACCGCGGTTTTCCACGGCCGTGCCTTCCAGCTCGGCTGCCTGCCGACGCTGTCGCTCGTGAGCGACGGCGTGGCGCACCCACGTGAGGTCACCAAGCGGACCTGGTACCGGCACACCGAGGATCTGCGCCTGATCCGTCCGTGACCAGTTTCATCCGTTAGTTCTAAGCCGGGTGGCCTAACAGCACCTTCTGTTCACTGAAGGTCTGTTACATGTCACCCGTAAGTGTTGCTTGCGCCACTTCCGTGGTCGATGGTGAATCCGTCCCACACTCGACACGGAGGCTGCAACATGCCCACAGCGCGTAGTGTTCGCAACTCCTTGACGGTCCTCGTCGGCATGACCCTGCTCGGCGGCACGATGGTCGGCATCGCCGACGCGACCCCGCCCGGCATCCCGTCGGCCGCCACGGCCAAGAGCGAGCTCGCCGGCCTCACCGTGAAGGCCGACGGATCGCTCACCGGCTACAGCCGCGACAAGTTCCCGCACTGGATCCAGCAGGGCAACAACTGCGACACGCGCGAGGTCGTCCTCAAGCGCGACGGCACGAACGTCGTCACCAACTCCAGCTGCACCGCCACCTCCGGCAAGTGGGTCTCGCCCTACGACGGCGCCACCTGGACCGCGGCGTCCGATGTGGACATCGACCACGTGGTGCCTTTGGCCGACGCCTGGCGCACCGGCGCTTCGTCGTGGACCACCGCGCAACGCCAGGCCTACGCCAACGACCTCTCCGACCCCCAGCTGATCGCCGTGACGGACAACGTCAACCAGGCAAAGGGCGACAAGTCGCCGGACCAGTGGAAGCCGCCGTCCACCGGCTACTGGTGCACCTACGCGCGCATGTGGGTCGCGGTGAAGTCGAAGTTCAAGCTCACGGTGAACTCGGCGGAGAAGTCGGCGCTGACGGACATGCTGGGCCGCTGCTGAGGTTCGGGGCACGGGCGCGGCAGTGATCCGGGGTCTGGGGAACGTTCTTCGACCGGCTGCGCTCGGTAGGGCGCCGGCGAGCGGCACGTGCTGTTCGTGCTGTTCGCCGGCGCCTGGGAGCTCACCGGCCCGCCAAAGCCAGGATCTGAAACGCGATCCTCGACTCCAGCAGACACCCACCCCGGTCCTGGCCGATCAGCTTTCCGATCTTTCCCAGCAGGTACCGGACCGTGTCTTTGTGCGCATTCTGGGAAACGGCCTCGCCTTGTGCCGCAACAAAGCACGCCACTTCTCCAGCAGCGGTGGCGGTTGATGACCATCGCTGCCGAGCAGAGCCGATCACCGAGGTTTCGCGGCTTCCACGCCGAGATCAGACTCGGCACGCAGTTTTCCGGAAGTTGTCCACACCCGGACCCGTCCAACCCGAGTTGTCCACAGATTTCTCGATCACCGTTTTCCAGCCCCTGACCTCGGTAAACTGGAACAGGGCAGCCCCCAAGGGAGGGCAGGGTTCCGGCAAAGTCTTGTGGCCTGGTTGCAGGGCGGGCACGGTCTCTGGTTGATCATGTGAGTGTCTAAGTCCCATGATCGTCTGAGAGAGCAGTGCCCGCTGCGCCATCGTGCCTGATCCCCACCATTGTTGATCGCTTGACCCCGCGTATCACCCCGGACACGGATATCTGCGGCCAGGGCCAGGATCGAGGCCACGGAATGGCGGATACCACGCCGGTCTCGTGGATCGGGTACCTGACGCAGGAGTTCACGCAGGTCCATAGCCCATTCCGGCAGCGGTGTGGCCGGAGCGCGCTCGTTCGCCGCGATCGGCGAATGGGCCGCGGATGCCCCGCAGCATGTGCTGGCCGCGCTGGGCGCGCGATTCGATTCCCGCCACAACCGGTTCGTCGCACCCGATGAAGCCACCGTGCGCCGGGTGACCGGCCGACTCGACGGTGACGTCCTCGATGACGTGATCAGTGCCTGGCTGATCGGGCGCGTCCGGGCAGAGCCCGATCCCGACATGCTGCCGGCGGCGATCGCGGTGGACGGGACATCCCTGCGCGGCACCTTCGCCCGCACCGGTGGCGCCGGAGTGCACCTGCTCGCCGCGATCACCCACGAGAACGCCATCGTGCTCGGGCAACGCCACGTCCCCACCGGCAGCAGCGAAATCACACCGCGCTCGGGATCACCAGCATCACCGCCCCCTGGGCTGATCCGGCGGCTTCCGTGCCAGCCCCGCCACCGCCGCGCGCGGCTGCGAGATGCTCGCGCGCACCCAACCCGTTCGCAGCGGCCAAGACCGTCGGCCGGCTGATCAGTCGTCGATGACGAACCACTTGCCGCCGCGGTATTCCATGGTGGCGTCGCCGATGTCGCTGTCGGTGAACTTGACGCTGGCGCGGATGGCGGTGGCCGGGATTTCGACCTTCGTCGAGCTCGTTTCGGTGACCCGGCCGCTGTCGACGGTCGCGCCGCGCAGTGCTGCCTTCTGCTGGGCGGAGATCATCTGGAACGTGATCGGGAACGTCTGCTCACACGGGCCCCAGCCCTCGTCCTCGGCCTTCTTCGCGGCCGGGCCCGCGATTTCGCAGGCCGTGGCGAGATCTTCCTTGCCGACGGCGTGCAGGAAGGCCTCGTAGCGCGCGATGGCTCCGGCGGCGGACTGCTCCGAGCCACCCGACGGCGCCTCGCTGGAGCCGGCCGGTTGCGTCGAGCTCGACGCCGGTGCGGACGAGGTGGCCAGGGGAGTCAAGCTGCCTGCAGAAGCCGGACCTGATGAAGCGAGAGCCGACGAAGCCGGGGCCGCCGAGCCGGCGACGCTGGCACCTGAGCATCCGGCGATCAGCAGGGCAGCACCCGTGGTCAGGACGAGCAGCGCGCGAGCGGACATGGCGGCACCTTTCGGATCAGGAAGAACACCCGGAGGGTAAGCGACAACGGATCGCCGGTGGGGCGGAACCGGAAAGCCCGGTGAATCGTCACACCGAGGTGGGTTTCACCGCCGGATCTTCGCCGGTGCGGCCCGCTGATCAGGAAATAGTGACACATTCGTGTGAACTGGCACATCGCGCGCACCCGCTCGGTTATGGTGCGGCGGTCGAAGCAGTGGACCTTGGGGGAAGGCAGACGCCCATGCGACGGACTCTGGTCATCGTGGCGTGTTTGGGGACGGCGATCACGGTCGCCGGCTGCGGGGGCGGCACCAACAACGGCTCCGCTTCGGTACCGTCCGGATCGGCTCCGGCGGCGCAGCAACCCGCGTCCACCGAACCGGCGGCCACGACCGCCGACCCGCCCACCGCGTTCGACACCGGCGCCGGGGTCGGCCTGCCCGCCGAGGCGCTGCGCGCCAACGTGGCCGGCAACGTCGTGTCGACGTTCACGACCTTGCGCGACCGCACCGCCTACATCATCACGCAGACCGCCCTGAACGCCGTGGACGTGCTGACCGGCCGGCAGAAGTGGACCGTTCCGGTCGTCGGCAAGCCCGGTGACCCGTACAACCAGAGCACGCCGTTCGTGAACGAGACCGGCCCGCGCCCGCCCGCGGTCGGCGACAAGCTCGCGGTCGGCGCCGTTCCGGTTCTCATGCCGGAGCAGGGCACCACCCCGGCCTACATCACGCTGTCGGTCGTCGCCGCGGACAAGAACAGCGGCACCAAGGCGTGGCAGGCGGACATCAAGGTGTCCGACGACCAGTACGCCGACGCCGGGAACGCGACCACGCAGGTCGTCGCCGTCACCGACAAGGCCGTGGTCGCGAGCTACAGCCAGGACGATGACCACATCACGGCCGCGCTCGACCCGGCCACCGGCAAAACCCTGTGGCAGCGCAAGGACTACCTGGCCGGCAGCCTCCACGGTGACGTCCTCGTGGGCACCGACTTCAACGTGGCCGAGAACGACTCGATGACCCAGGCCACCGCGCTCGACCTGACCACCGGGCAGCAGAAGTGGATCGGCGCGCGCGAGTCCTACGGGCTCACCATGATCCAGGCCGATCCGGCGCTCGTCGTGGCCAACCGCACCGACTACGGCAGCGGCCACGCCTTCCTGCTGTTCCTCGACCCCGCCACCGGCGCCGAGAAGACCAAGGTCGAAGGCGCGCACGGCTTCGGCACGCAAACCTACGGTGAGTGCCTCTACGACCAGCAATCCGTGCTGACGTGCGAGGAAGACGGCGTGCTCACCGGCTACGACGCCAAGACGGCGGCCAAGTTGTGGAGCCTGCCGGACCAGGCCGCGAACCGCGTCGCGCCGAGCGTCACCGTCGCCTGGCACGGCGCGCTGTACGGCAAAACGCAGGGCGGCCAGCCGATCGTGCTGGACGCCAAGACCGGCAAGGACCGGGCCACCGACAACGTGGGTGCGGCGCCGGTTCTGGTCAGCAGTTACGCCGGGGTGGGCGTGGACGACGACGGCAACCCGAAGGCGTACCCCGTCAGGAAGTGATCGGCTCCAGCGTCAGCAGTTCCCTTGCCAGAGCGTCGTTCTGCCGGAACATGATCGCGTTCGTCCGCGGCCGGGTGAAGGCACCCGGCGAGCGGATGCTCGTGTGCACGCCCATCGCGAACCGGCGCGGGTGCGGCGTCCCGGCGGCGTCGAGCAGGCGTGAATCGGTGATGCGCGTGGCGATGCGGCCCGACGGCCGGTCGTCGCCCAGCGCGTCCGGCACGGTTTCCTCGGCGAGCGTGCCGGCGTCGCGCATCTGGCGGAGCAAGCCGTCGAACGCGCGCGGCACGCTGGCTTCGGGCAGCCGGGCCTCGATCAACGTCCGGGCGCGCACCACGTCGGGGAAGCTCGAGCTCGACGCCGCGAAGTCCCCGGCCGCCTCGTCCGTGCTCACACGCAGATCCGCGCCCAGGAACGAAACCAGCCCGGCGTCGGCCAGCGCCAGCAGTTCCTCCAGGCGACGCGGCGGCGGGCCGCTCGCGTAGTACGAGAAGAAGCCGTGGAACCAGCCGTCCATGTCGGCGACCTGCGAGGCCGCCGAAAGCCGGCCCGACATCAGCAACGGCGGCAGTTGCCCGACCACGGACAACAACGCCATGAACGCCCCGAGATCCGCGCTGAACCGCTGGTCCGCGCGCCGCGCGAGGTCGGCTTCGACGTACTCGCGCACGGCCTTCCCGAAGTCCTCCGCGGACTCGAAGCGCGCGCCGCCGAACGGGCGGTCCAGCCGCTCCAGATCGAGCCGGTCCTCCTCGGCCGGCACCGCGGCGGCCACGAGCGCCGTCAGTTCCGCCGTGCCCCAGTCGAGGTCCGCGAACCGGTCGGCGAACACCGCGAAGTCCATCCGCACGCGGTCGGCGTGCCCGGTGAACAGCTCCGTGTAGTACGCCCACGCGAGCTCCTTCGCGATCAACGGCCACACGTCGGCGCGGAAGTCGATCTGCCCGGGCTTCGCGCACAGCTTCTCGATCGCGTACGCATCGAAGAACCTGGGCAGCTGCAACGGTTTCCCGCGCAGCCGGTAGCCCGTCTTGGCGTGGTAGGGCACCCCACGGCGCGAGCCGACGTGCAGCACCGGCTCGGCGCCGCTCGGGTGGTAGCGCAGCCCGCCGCCCGGCAGGTCCTCGAACCGGCCGCCGCGGCCTTCGGTGAGCAGCAGCATCAGGTCCACGAACGCGAGCCCGAAGCCGCGCACCAGCACCGGTTCACCCGCCGGCACGCCTGAGTAGTCGACGTCGGCAGTGTAGCCCGCCGGGTAGTACGCGAGGTCGTGGCGCTCGGCGAAGCCGGCGAGCGCGCTCTCGGCCGGGTCCGGCGTCGCATCGAGGTGGCCGACGGTCAGCAGCACGGCGTCGGCCGTGACCGCGGAGCCGTCGGCCAGCTGCACGCGCTGGGGCGGCCCGTCGTCGATCGCGACGGCCGAGCTCGCGTGCTCCACGACCTCGATCCCGTCGGGCAGCTCGGCGAGCACCTGCTCGTAGAACCAGCGCAGGTACAGGCTCTGCAGCCGCCGCGTGGGGAAATCCGTGCTCGCGAGCGCGTCGAACTCGGCGCGCAGGTCGTCGGGCACGGGGTGGAAAACGGTGCCCGCGCGCACCGCGCGAGCCCACTCGATGAGCGACGGCCCGGGCTTCACCGGCCCCGCCATGCGCACCGAGTCGTCCGTGTACATCGTCACGTCCTCGGGCATCGAGTTCATGCGCAGCAGCGGCGACTGCTCGTAGCGCCACACGCGGCCCGGGCCCACGGGGAACGGGTCGATCAGGTGCACCACGAAGCGCCGATCGCCGAGCAGCTCGGGAGCGTTGGCGCAGAGCCGTTCGAGGACGCCGACCCCGCGAGGTCCGGCGCCCACGACGGCGAGCGTGAAAGTCGGGTGATCGACCACGAACTCGAAGCTACGCCGTGAGACGGCCAGCAAGTGGCGCTCCCACAGAACGGAATCGCGCGAGGACCGGTGCACCTGCACTACACGAACTGGCATCCGGTCGAGTGTGGTGCAGGCCACATCACGCTACCCTCGTGATCTTGACGGTGGTCGGCGCTATGGTCTGGACACTCGGAGAACTGGCCGTGACCCGTTGGATACCGGCGAAAGAACCTAGAGATTCACCAACAGTCACGGGACACTGACCTTGGCCACTCACGTTTTGTGATTGGCCCGTGACCACGAGGTCCTAAGGTCACCGTCTGATCATCGTGCGGCACGGTCCGCACACGAATGTCGGGGAGAAGCACGCATGACGGCAGCACCGGGACGGGTGACGTTCCGCGAGGTCTTCGGGGTCGCCGAGTTCCGGGCGATGTGGTTCGGCGAGCTGCTGTCGATCGCCGGTGACCAGCTGGCCCGCGTCGCGTTGTCCGTGCTGGTCTACGCCACCACGCAGTCGGCCACGCTCACCGGCCTCACGTACGCCCTCACGTTCTTCCCGTCCCTGCTCGGCGGCATCTTCCTCACCGGCATCGCCGACCGCTTCTCCCGGCGCACGGTCATGGTGGCGGTCGACTCCGCGCGCGCGTGCCTGATCCTGCTGGTGGCCATCCCCGGGCTGCCGTTCTGGCTCCTGTGCGTGCTCGTGGGGTGCGTCTCGCTGCTGAACCCGCCGTTCAAGGCGTCGCAACTGGCTCTGCTGCCCCAGGTGCTCGAAGGCGACCGGTTCGTGGTCGGCATGGGCATCCGCAGCATGACGGTGCAATCGGCCCAGCTCGTCGGCTTCGCCGGCGGCGGCGCGCTGCTGCTGGCGGTCGACCCGCGCCTGGCGCTGGTGCTCGACGCCGGCACGTTCGTGCTTTCCGCGCTGTTCATCCGCTTCGGCGTGAAGGCGCGCCCGGCGGCCGCCAGCGGCGAGAAGCGCAAGCCGTTCCTCGCGTCGCTCAGCGCGGGCGGCAAGGTCGGCTTCGCGACGTCGGCGCTGCGGTCCCTGATGCTGTTCACGTGGCTGGCCGGCCTGATGCCCGTGTACGAGGGCATCGCGGCGCCGTACGTGGCGTCGTCCGGCGGTGGCCCCGAGGTGATCGGCCTGCTGCTGGCAGCCGACCCGGTGGGCAGTGTGATCTTCACCTTCATCTACACGCGCTGGGTGCCGGCCGAGGTGCGGCCGAAGCTGATCGGGCCGATGACGGCGCTCGCCGCGATCCCGCTGCTGCTGTGTTTCCTGCAGCCCGGGCCGGTCGCGTCGATCATCCTGTTCGTGATCTCCGGCGGTTTCGGCACGATCGCCCTGTTGCAGGCCACGGCTTCGCTCACGGTTGCGGTGCCCGACGAGTCGCGGGCGCAGACGATGGGCCTGTCCAACACCGGTCTCACGACCACGATGGGCGTGGTTCCCCTGATCGGCGGAGTCCTCGCGGACCACGTGAGTGCCCAAACGACCGTCGGAATCTTCGGCTTCGCCGGGATCTTGATTACGATTCCGCTAACGATCATGTGGCAGCGGACGTTCGCCGGCCGCTCGGCTGCGGGTACGCCGGAGGAAGCCACACGCGCCGAGCATGCCTGACATGCTCCGCGCGTGGGCTCTGACCTGCGCGACCTTGCGGTGCTGCTACGCGGTCACTGTTCCTTGCTGCGCATAGCTGGTCACCCTTCATCCGGCGTGTTCGGGAAAAATGTACACACCTAAGGCTCTTGTGGACAGGCGGCAAACGGCCCGAAACTGTGCGTGAGGAGATTGTCACCGGACATCTGCGCAAGGGCTTGGGGGAAAAATGGTCACATCGGGGGAACGGGCTGGACAGAACCTGGTCGCCGCGGTCAGGGGCTGGGCACTGTGGACGCGGCCGCGAAAGTGGATCGCCGCCACGCTCACGAGCATCGCGGTGGCCGCCGCGCTGACGATCGCGAGCACGATCCTGATCTCCGTCTCACTGGGCCAGCTCGGCATGTTCGCGCTGCTCGCGGGCCTGGCGATCGCCCAGACCGAAGTGACCCGGACCATCGAACGCCAGCGGCGGATGCTGAGCCAGGGCTTCCACATCACCGTTACGTCCGTGTGGCTGCTGCCCGCCGCGCTGCTCGTGCCGCCGCAGTTGGTGACCGCCTTGACCGTCGTGATCTACGTCTACCTCGCGTTCCGCAGCTGGAACGGCACCCGTCCGGGTGAAGGCCACCGCGTCGCCGCGAACGCGACGACGATGACCCTGTCCGGTTTCGGCGCAGCGCTCGCCGGCCACCTCGCGGGTGGCCAGGGTGTGACCATGGTCGCCGCGGCCGCCGTCGGCTACTTCCTCGTGAACACCGCGCTGACCGGCCTCGGCCTCTACCTCGCCGACCCGGCCAAGGCGACGCCCGCGTCCTGCCTCGGCACCATGGACGACAACGTCCTCGAGGCGTCGATCCTGTGCGTCGGCGGTCTCCTGACGATGGTGCTCACCGACCAGCCGCTGCTGTCGGTGCTGGTCATCCTGCCGCTGTACGTGCTGCAGCGCTCGGTGCTGATCAAGCGCCTCGAGGAGCTCGCGACCACCGACCAGAAGACGCAGCTGCTCAACGCCACCACCTGGCAGGACGGTGCGCAGCGCGAGGTCTCCCGCGCCGAGCGTGAGAACGGCAGCTTCGGCGCGCTGATGATCGACCTCGACCACTTCAAGTCCATCAACGACACCTTCGGCCACCTCGCCGGCGACGACGTGCTCAAGGCCGTCGCCGCCGTCGTCAAGCAGGAGACCCGCGCCCACGACCTGGTCGGCCGCTTCGGCGGCGAGGAGTTCGTGGCGCTGCTGCCCTCCACGTCGAAGGAAGACGCGATCATCACCGCGGAGCGCATCCGCCGGCGCATCAGTGAGCTCGTGATCCCCACGCACACCAACGAAGGCGCGGCCGTCGAGATCTCCGAGCGCACGGCCTCGATCGGCGTCGCGTCGTTCCCCCTCGACGGCACCAGCGTCGACGAAGTCATGGCCTCCGCGGACGCCGCCGTCTACGCGGCGAAGCACGGTGGCCGCAACCGGGTCATCGGCGCGGAGTCGTCGGCCGCCTCACTCCCGCAACTGGCCGCCGCCTGATCTCGCAGAGCCCGGCCGGCTACCTCCCCCTCGGCGGGCCGGGCTCTGCTCCTCTTCGGGCCAACAGTTCCCCTTCTCAGGACATATGACCCAAGGTCGTCAACGCAGGTGTCGAAGGAAGGCCTGCCACGCGGACGCGGGGTACGTGTGGCCGGGCAAGGTTGGCGCTTTCGAGTCCCGCACCAGCACAGCGGTCCGATCGAGCGCGACCTCGACGCAGGCGCCTTCTTTGTCGCTGTAACTACTCTTGCGCCACTCCGGGTTGGTCTCCAGCACGTTCTTCGATCTCCTCCGTAAGCCGGGTAGCCAGCGCGGTGGAGTCAGCCGCACTCAGGGCGACTTTGCGGATCCCCTCGATGGCCGCGCGGTACTGCTGCACATCGTAGTCATCGGCCACGAAGGCGCCCGAACTCAAATGCTCGAAGTAGACCACCGGTCGCGAGTCGCGAATGGTGTAGAGGATGAATCGCCCGGCGAGGCCGGGGTGCCAGCCGATACCCGACGGCACGACGCGAATGGTGATGGTCGGCCGCAGGGACAAACTCGCGAGTGCGCGCAGCTGAGCCGCCATGGTGGCCGAACTGCCCAGCGTGTCCCGCAACGCCGCTTCTCCCACCAGCGCCTCGAACGGCAACGGTTCCGCGCCGACAATGAGCTCCCGCCGCTCCATCCTGACCGCGATCCGTCGCTCGACCTCAGCGGCCGCCAAACCGGTCGACTCCAGCAGCGCCCGCGTGTAGTCAGCGGTTTGCACCAACCCAGGAATCCCCAGCGGCGACCACTCCACCATCGCCTTCGCGGCCCGCTCGCAGGCGACCAGACAATGCAGCTGGTTCGGAGTGCCAGGTCGGCCGTAGGCAATCCACCCTTCTTCGGCCGATCCGCGAGCCAGGTTGAGAATCCGCTCCTTTTCGTCACCGACAACTCCGAGCGCGCCCAACAACCCGGACACATCCTCCGGTGTCGGCGCCCTCGTGCCGAGTTCCCAATGCACCACCAACGAGGGGCTGATCCCCACTCGCCGAGCGAGTTCTCGAACCCCGTAATGCGCACCAAGCCGCGCCGCTCGAAGAGATGCGCCCAAGGTGCGAACCCTGGGCGTCAGCATGGCGGTGGTTTTCATTCACCAACGGTAAAACGTACCCAGTTGGGCACACGTACGTTCACACGGGAGATCACCCGAACGAACGCCGCCGGCTCAAAGCGAAAGCGCCCGACCGCGATTGCGGTCTGCGGAAGAACCCTCCGCAGACCACAATCCCTCGGCTACTTCAGTCCCGTCGCTTCGGCGGCAGCCGGGTCGGATTCCGTGAGGAACGTCTTCACGCGCTCGTACTCCTCCGTCTCCCCGATCCGCCCCGCGGCGATGCCGAGCGCGGCCAGCGCGCGGAGGAAACCCTGGTTCGGCCGGTGCGACCACGGCACCGGGCCGAAGCCCTTCCAGCCGGCGCGGCGGAGCTGGTCGAGGCCGCGGTGGTAGCCGGTGCGCGCGTAGGCGTAGGCGGCGACCGTTTCGCCGTCCGCGAGGGACTTTTCGGCGAGCGTGGCCCACGCGGCGCTGAAGTCGGGGTGCTCGGCGGCGACGGCCGACGGGTCGGTGCCCGCGTCGAGGGCGGCCTGGGCCGCGGTGTGCTCGGGCAGCAGCGTCGGCTCGGGGCCAAGGAGGTTGTGCGTCATGCCGACATTCTGCCTGCGCCCGGGGGTGCTCAGAGGAACAGGCTCGTCAGCACGCCTCCGCCGGCCAGCACGAGGGCGGCGACGACGACAGCGGCGACAACGCGTTTCGGCATCATGGCGCGACACCCTGCCGTGAAGAACACCGTCGAGGCAAATCCGCCACCCGTAGGGGTGAACCCTGGTTTTCGAGCCGTTTACCACCTTCCGCACCACCGCCGCCCGCGCGCCGGGAATGATGTCCGGCATGACGCAGGTAGACGTGATCCCGCGGAGCCCGGTCGGGAAGACCCGGCTGTTCTTCCAGCGGCACTGGCAACGCGGCGCGGCGGGGCAGCCGACGCCCGCGTGGGTGCTGCGGTTCTGCTACGGGATGTGGCTCGCGGCGTTCGCGTTCAAGCTGCTGGGCTCGTCGTGGGACATGTCGTGGCACTTCAAGTGGCTGCGCGACGACCTGGCGCCCCCGCACCTGATCAACACCGTCGGCACGGTGATCATCATCGTGCTCGTCGCGATCCACAGCTACACGGGCCTGGGCTGCGACAAACCCTCGCTGCGGCTGATGCAGACGGGGCTCGTGGTGTTCCTCGTCGCGGCGCCGCTCGACGTGATCAACCACCGCGTGAACGGCCTCGACCTCACCGCGTGGAGCCCGTCGCACATGATGCTGTACCTCGGCACGGGCATCATGCAGGCCGGCGTGCTGCTCGGCTGGGTGCGCCTCGCGCCGCCGGGCCGCTTCCGCACGGGCGTGCTGCTCGCGCTGTGGGGGTTTTTCCTGGAGAACACGTTCTTCCCCAACGGCCAGCAGGAGTACGGCATCCTCGGCCTGCGCGCGTGGGAACGCGGAGCGCCGGAGGCCGAGCCGTCGCTGCTCAGTTTTGCGGCGAACCAGATCGGTCACCCCGTGGACCGCACCGCGATCCTGCACTTCACCATGCCGATCCCGGAGTGGGTCTACCCGCTGTGGGGCATCGGCGTCACGGCGTTGATCCTCGCCCTTGCGCGCCACACCCTCCGTTTCCGCTGGGCCGCGCTGTCGGTGGCGGGTGCTTACGTGGGCTACCGCTGCGTGATGTGGCCGCTGCTGCTGGGGCTGGGTTTTCCGGTGTCGACGGTGCCGTTCTACCTGTTGGCGGTCGGGCTGGCGGTGGACCTGGCCTTCACGATCGGCGCCGGCCGCCACGTCGCCACGGCCGCGATCGGGGCGCTGCTGGTGTCGGCGTTCGGGTACGGCGCGTTGTGGCTGCAGTCGCAGTTGCGGGTGTGGTTCCTGGGGGACGCGCCCACGGAGTCGGCGCCGCCGGTGGCGTACTGGACGGTGGCCGTGGCGCTGGTGGGGGTGTTCGTGTTGTGGGCTGCGGCTGAGCCGGTGACCCGCAGGTGGACCTCTCGACACACGGTGACCCTGTAGCTAGTGGTGCTACATGGGCTACTCTCGGACTATGAAGGTGATCACCCAGCGGGAGTTCCGTAATCACTCCGCCGCCGTGATGGATGCCGTCGAGGCCGGTGAAATCTTCGTCGTGACCCGCAATGGTGTTGAGGTCGCCGAGGTACGCCCAGTGATCCAGCGACGCCGAATCACCGCTGCCGAGCTAGTGGAGAAGCGGAAGCGGATGCCACGGGTCGACCCCGACGAGTTGCGTCGCGAGGCGGATGAATTCTTCGGGGAAGACCGAGTCGGCGACGACGACCCGTGGGAACGCGCGCGTGGCTGATCGGCATGAGACCGGAGTGCTGGACACTTGCGTGTACCTCACGGTCGACACCCTGGATCCGGCGACACTGCCGCCTTATCCGCTCCTCACGACGGTGACGATGGCCGAACTGCACCAAGGCATCGCGATGGCAAAAGACGCGGCTTCGAGGGCCGCCCGCACCGAGGAAGTGGGAGCGGCGATCGTCGACTTCGTCCCACTGCCCTTCGATGCCGAAGCAGCTGCACGCTACGGCAGCCTGGTCGCGCTCACGCTCGCAGCAAAGCGGGACTCGAGGGCACGCAAACTTGACCTGATGATCGCAGCAATCGCTTCATCGCGAAGCCTGCCGCTGTACACCCGCAATGCGAAAGACTTCCGTGGACTGGAGAGCCTGGTCGAAATCATCGAGGTCTGAGAACGACGAAGGGCCCCGCGGGAGCAGGGCCCTTCGTCGAAACCCAAACCTTACTTGACCTTCGTGCCCGCCGAGCCCAGTGCCTGGCAGGCCTCCACCACACGGGCGGCCATGCCACCCTCGGCGGCCTTCAGGTACGAACGCGGGTCGTAGACCTTCTTGTTGCCCACTTCGCCGTCAATCTTCAGCACGCCGTCGTAGTTCTTGAAGAAGTGGTCCACGATGGGGCGCGTGAAGGCGTACTGCGTGTCGGTGTCGACGTTCATCTTCACGACGCCGTAGGTCACCGCCTCGCGGATTTCCTCGGGCAGGGAGCCCGAGCCGCCGTGGAAGACGAGTTCGAAGGGCTTGGCGCCGGCGTCGAGGCCGAGCTTCTTGGCCGCGGCTTCCTGGCCGCCCTTGAGCACGTCCGGGCGGAGCTTGACGTTGCCCGGCTTGTAGACGCCGTGCACGTTGCCGAAGGTCGCGGCCAGCAGGTAGCGGCCGTTCTCGCCGGAGCCGAGGGCGTCGATCGTCTTCAGGAAGTCGCCTTCGGCGGTGTAGAGCTTCTCGTTGATGTCGTGGGCGACGCCGTCTTCCTCGCCGCCGACGACGCCGATCTCGACCTCGAGGATGATCTTCGCCGCGGCCGTCTTGGCGAGCAGCTCCTGCGCGATCTGCAGGTTCTCGTCGAGGTCGATCGCGGAGCCGTCCCACATGTGCGACTGGAACAGCGGGTTGCGGCCGTTCTTCACGCGCTCGGCCGAGATCTCGATCAGCGGGCGGACGAAACCGTCGAGCTTGTCCTTCGGGCAGTGGTCGGTGTGGAGCGCGACGTTGACGTCGTACTTCGCCGCCACGACCTGGGCGAACTCGGCCAGCGCGGTCGCGCCGGTGACCATGTCCTTCACCTTCTGCCCGGACGCGAACTCCGCGCCGCCGGTGGAGAACTGGATGATCCCGTCGCTCTCCGCCTCGGCGAACCCGCGGATCGCGGCGTTCACGGTCTCCGACGAGGTCACGTTGATGGCCGGGTAGGCGAACTCGTTCGCCTTGGCCCGGTCGAGCATCTCCGCGTAGACCTCGGGGGTGGCGATGGGCATCGTTTCCTCCTCGGAACTGACTGGCTTCTCAGCCGCATCGTACGAGGTGGACCGGCCGCGTGGGCCGGTCCACCTCATTTGGGACGCCTATGGACATCCTCACGTGGAACGATTCAGAACAACTCCGCCGCCAGTGCCCGGTAAGCCGGGAACGGGTCGGAGTTCAGGACCTGGATGTTCACGTGGTCGGCACCCGCGTCGAGGTGCGCGCGCACGCCCGCCGCGATGGTCGGGGCGTCGCCGTGCAGGGCCAGCGCGTCGACGAGGCGGTCGCTGCCCTCGCCGGCGAGGTCTTCGTCGGTGAAGCCGAGCTTGCGCAGGTTGGCCGTGTAGTTCGACAGGCGCAGGTAGAACTGCACGGTCTTGCGGCCGATCGCACGGGCTTTTTCAACGTCGGTGTCGAACACCACCTTGTGCTCGGGCGCGATCAGCGGACCGGCGCCGAGGATCTCGCGCGCGGTGCGCGTGTGCTCGGGGGTCGTGAGGTACGGGTGGGCGCCGGCCGTGCGATCGCCCGAGAGCTTCAGCACCTTCGGCCCGAGCGCCGCCAGCGCGCGCGACTCCTTCGGCACGCCCGCCGCGTCGAGCGCGTCGAGGTATTCGACGAGGGCCGCGTAGGGCTTCTTGTACTCCTGCGTGGCCTCGGGGTGGCCCGCGCCGATGCCGAGGAGGAACCGGCCGGGGTGGTTCTTCTCGATGCGGTGGAACGCCTTCGCGATCGACTCGGGGGCGTCGGCCCAGATGTTGACGATGCCCGTCGCGATGGTGAGGTGCTCGGTCGCGTCGAGCAACTCGTCGACGATCGCCAGGTCACCGCCGGGGGAACCGCCGAGCCACAGTGCGCCGTAGCCGAGCTTCTCCACCTCCGCCGCGAGCTCGCCGTTGGTCTGCGTGGCACCACGCCAGATGCCGATCCTGCCCAGTTGGATAGCCATGATCCGTCTCAACGCCCATCTCCCGGCGGATTCTTCCGGGTTCCGAGTTGTAGTTTCGTGGCATGACCAAGCTCGGCAACTCGGACCTCGACGTCTACGGCCTGAACCTCGGCTGCAACGTCTTCAACTTCACCGCGGACGAAGAGACTTCCCACGCGGTCCTCGACGCCTACGCTTCAGCCGGCGGCAATTTCCTCGACACCGCCGACGTGTACGGCGGTGGCGGCGGCTCCGAGACGATCATCGGCAACTGGCTCACCAAGCGGGGCCGCCGCGACGACCTCGTGATCGCCACCAAGGTCGGCGCGTGGGAAGAACGCCAGGGCCTCTCAGCCGCCAACATCACCGCCGCCGCCGAGGACTCGTTGCGGCGCTTGCAAACCGACCACATCGACCTGTACTACGCACACAAGGACGACCAGGACACCCCGCTCGAGGAGACGCTGGCGGCGTTCGACTCCCTCGTGCGCGCGGGCAAGGTCCGCTACATCGCGGCGTCGAACTACTCGGCCTCGCGGCTCGCCGAAGCACTGTCCATTTCGGACCGTGAGGGCTTCGCTCGGTACGTCGCCCTTCAGCCGCACTACAACCTGGTCGAGCGGGACTACGAGACGACGCTGGCGCCCACGGTCTCCCGCGAGGGCCTGTCGACGCTGCCGTACTTCGCGCTGGCCAAGGGTTTCCTCACCGGCAAGTACCGCTCGGCCGACGAGCCCGGCGACTCCCCGCGCGCCCCGCGGGCCATCGCTTACCTCGACGACCGCGGCGAACGCGTGCTGGCGGCGCTGGACTCGATCGCCTCGGCGCACGGGACTTCCGTCGCCGCGGTGGCGTTGGCTTGGCTGCGGGTGCAGCCGACGGTCGCCGCGCCGATCGCCAGCGCTCGGACAGTGGAGCAGTTGACGGATCTGGTGGCTTCGGTGTCGTTGGAGCTGACGGCGGATGAGGTCGAGGCGTTGAACAAGGCGTCGGTGTAGAGAGCACGGCGTTTTCGGTGCTCGATCGGCCAGTTGTCCACAGATGCGTCGAGTTGTGGACAACTTGGCCGCTCGACGGCGGGAACAGCGGTTTTGTCGGGCCAGCCCGATAGACTGAGTCAGGGGCGGCCCCCAGGGAGGGCGGGGCCTGCCCTGGCGCGATTCATGGCCACCGCCCGCAGCAAGCACCCCGAGTCACCAGCCTCCACGCACCGCCGCCAGCTCCGGCAAGGTACCTACTGGTAAGTAGCTTACCCCGGGTAGGTTGAGGTACCGTCCCCTCCACAAGCGCAAACGCACGCCGAGGAGGGCACCGTGGCCAGAAACGTCGATGGCAAGGTCGCGCTGATCACCGGGGCCGCACGGGGGATCGGGGCCGGGTTGGCCGAGCGGTTGGCCGCACGGGGCGCCAACGTCGCGCTGGTCGGCTTGGAGGCTCAGGAGCAGGAGCAGGTCGCCCGGAAAATCGGGAAGAACGCCAAGTCCTGGGAAGCCGACGTGACCAGCTGGGCGGACCTCGAACAGGCCACCGCCGAAGTCGTGGAGCACTTCGGGGGCATCGACATCGTGATCGCCAACGCGGGGATCGCCACGGCCGGTTTCGTGCGGAGCGTGGACCCGAAGGCGTTCGAGAAGGTCATCGAGGTCGACCTGCTGGGCGTGTGGCGCACGTTCCGCGTCACGCTGCCCCACGTGATCGAGCGGCGGGGCTACCTGCTGGCGATCTCGTCGCTGGCCGCGATCACGCACGCGCCCGGCATGGCGAACTACGCGGCAGCGAAGGCGGGCGTCGAGGCGTTCTCCAACAGCCTGCGGGCGGAGGTGGCGCACCTCGGCGTGAAGGTCGGCGTCGCGCACCCCACGTGGATCCGCACGGACCTGGTCGAAAGTGCCGACGCGCACCCCGTGTTCGGCAAGCTGCGTGCGTCGATGCCGGGGCTGATCGGGAAGACCTACCCGCTCGACGTGGCGCTCGACGACCTCGAAGCGGGCATCCTCAAGCGCGCGCGGACGATCCACGTGCCACGCTGGGTCGGCGGCCTCAAGCTGCTGCGCGCGTTCCTGCCGCCGATCGTCGAGCTCGGCGCGCGGGCCCGCGTGCCGGCGGCGGACAGGGCCGCGCTGGACGACATCGAGCAGCGCGGCGCGTACGAGTCGGCGGTGACCGGCCACGGCGGGCGGGCTGCGACGAAACCCGAATAGGAGCGCGCATGTCCCGTCGCGACCAGATCCGCATGACGCCCGAGGAGATCCGGGCCTACCTCGACGAGCAGAAGGTCATCAACGTCGCCACGGTCGGCCCTAAGAACCGGCCCCACCTGGCGCCGCTGTGGTACTTCCCGCACGAGGACGGCGTCGCGACCTGGACGTACGGCAGCTCGCAGAAAGCCAAGAACCTCCGCCGGCTGCCCGAGGCCACGGTCTTGATCGAAAGCGGCGACTCCTACGAAAAGCTGCGCGGCGTCTCCCTCGAAGCCGACGTGCAGATCGTCGAGGACACCGACGAGGTCACGCGCCTGGGCATCACCCTCATGCAGCGCTACGCGGGCGCCAAGCCGGGCGACCCCGTGCCCGCCGAGCTGAGCGAGTTCATCGGCCGCCAAGCGCCCAAGCGCATCGGGTTGATCTTCCACCCGACCAAGGTCGTCTCGTGGGACCACACGAAGCTCGGCGGCACGTACTGACGGGTAGCAGGGTCGTTCGGACAAGGCATTGGGATCGCCCGACCAGTCGCGTGCGACAACCGTGGAGCACGAAACAGATGCAACGCTCCCCGCCGGCCCGCCGCTGGAAGCCCAGCTGGGAGAGCTGGTGCGGCGGACCGGGATCAACCCGACAAGACCCGTCACCGACGAGATCGACGCCGAGTTCTTCGGAGGTGTCCGAGTCGACCTCGTGCTCGACGAAGCACTGCCCGGCGTGCGGGCCTGGCAGCCCGTCTGATCATCAGTGAGGTCTACGATTTCGTCGGACCTTTCTTCGCCTCGGCGCTCGAGGCGCCGTGGGTCAGGCTGGCGATGGCTCCCGATCGCCCAGCCGCGTTGGCCGACGCCGTCGCGAAGGTCACCGACGGCCGCTATCGGGAGCGGAACCTCACGCCGGTCGAGCCCCGCTGGCTCCTCGATCAGTTCCCGCCGGCCCTGCACACTTCCGGTTGGATGCCGCCCGGCAATCGCATCGCGTTGCGAGCCGAGCCGTACCGCGAGCCTGGCCGGCCGCCGGTGACAGCTACGGTCGCGAAGAAGCGGCCGGTGGCCCTCGTGACCTTCACGGGATTCACGCCGCTGGCCGAGTTGCTCGACGACGCGGACGTTGTCGTCGGCACGGGGAGCGCGGGTACTTCACTCGGCGCACTGAACCGTGGAGTGCCGCTTGTCCTCGTCCCTCTGGGCGCCGACCACGCCATCGTCGCGGAGCGGGTGGTTGCGGCAGGCGCGGCCCTCTCGTTGCAGGGCGGGGCGACTGATCCCGACCTGGTGGCGAAGGCCGTGGCGGCCGTGCTCGCGGATTCGCGGTTTCGCACCCAAGCAGAGCGAGTCGCCGAGGAGATCGCCGCGAGCCAGGCACCCGCCGAGGTGGCGACCTTGATCGAGAAGGATCTCTCCTGAGCGGTCGTACTGACGGGTATCAGGTACTTTCGAGTAACTGTTACTTGAGGTAACGTCATCTGCGGCAGACCCCCAGCGCAGCGGAGGCCGACAGATGACCGAGCGGTTCAAGGTCGTGATCGTGGGCACCGGATTTTCCGGGCTCGGGCAGGCGATCCAGCTCGAAAAGGCCGGCATCCGGGATTACGTGATCCTGGAGAAGGCCGACGAAGTGGGCGGCACCTGGCGGGACAACTCGTACCCCGGGTGCGCCTGCGACGTGCAGTCGCACCTGTACTCGTTCTCCTACGAGCAGAACCCGGACTGGTCCCGGTCGTTCTCGCCGCAGCCGGAGATCTTCGGCTACCTCAAGGGCGTCGCGGACAAGTACCGGCTGCGTGAGCGGATCCGGTTCGGCGTGGAGATCACCGGGGCCCACTGGGACGCCGGCGAGCGCCGCTGGACGATCGAGACCAAGAGCGGCGACGAGTTCTCCGCGCAGTTCCTCGTGTCCGGCGTCGGCGGCCTGCACATCCCGTCGGTGCCGAAGCTGCCCGGGATCGAGAAGTTCGCGGGCCAGACGTGGCACTCGGCGCAGTGGAACCACGAGTTCGACCTGCGGGGCAAGAAGGTCGCGGTGGTCGGCACGGGCGCGAGCGCGATCCAGTTCGTGCCGCAGATCGCCCCTGACGTCGCCGAGCTGACGTTGTTCCAGCGCACGCCGCCGTGGATCATGCCGAAGCCCGACCACCCGATGCCCGGCTGGGCGAAGCAGCTGTTCCGCTACCTCCCGGGCACGCAGCGCCTCTACCGCAACACGCTCTACTGGCTGCTCGAAGCCCGCGCCATCGGCTTCAACGGCCACCCGAAGCTCATGCACGCCGCCGAGTCGATCGCGCGCCGGCACATCGCGAAGGGCATCCGCGACCCGGAGCTGCGCCGCAAGGTGACGCCGGACTACACCATGGGCTGCAAGCGCGTGCTCATCTCCAACGACTACTACCCAGCACTCAACCGGCCGAACGTCGACGTGGTCACCGACGGCATCCGCGAAGTGCGCAAGAACGGCATCGTCGACGAAGCCGGGGTGGAGCACGAGGTCGACGCGATCATCTACGGCACCGGTTTCCACGTCACGGATGCGCTGGAGTACCTCGACATCACCGGTGTGGACGGGCGCAGCCTCGCGAAAACCTGGGCCACGGAGGGAATTCGCACGCACAAGGGCATCACCGTCGCCGGGTTCCCGAACCTGTTCTTCCTGCTGGGCCCGAACACCGCGCTGGGGCACAACTCCGTGGTGTTCATGATCGAGTCGCAGTCGCGCTACGTCGTCGACGCGATCAAGCTCGCCGACGACCACGGCGCCGCCGCGCTCGACGTGCGCCCGTCCGTGCAGGACCGGTTCCAGGCCGAGATCCAGGACAAGCTGGTCAAGGGCGTGTGGACGCAGGGCGGCTGCACCAGCTGGTACCTCGACGTCAAGGGCGTGAACCGCACGATCTGGCCGGGTTTCACGTGGAAGTACTGGCTCGAGACGCGCCGCGTGGACCCGAGCGACTACGAGCTGTCCGGGCGGCCGTCGTGACCGCGCGGCCCGAGCACGAGCAGATCGTGCTGCACGCGCGCGACGTCCACTTCGACTGGGCCGCGCTGCCGATGCACTGGATCCCCGGCGAACCGCAGGCCACGCACAGCATCAACGTGCTGCACATCGCCCTGCCCGAGGGCGAACGCTGGTTCGTCGAGGTCTTCAAGCAGGCCGTGCCGCTGATCCGCGACGAGCGCCTGAGGGAAGACGTGCTCGGCTTCATCGGCCAGGAGGCCGTGCACGCCGAAGCCCACGACGGCGCCGCGCGGCACCTCGAAGCCGCGGGCCTGAACGTGCGGCCCTACGTGGCGCAGATGGAGTGGATGTTCCGCCGCCTGCTGGGCGACCGGGCCGGCGCGGGCGAGGAATGGCTCGTCGAGCGGCTGGCGATCATCGCCGCGATCGAGCACTACACGGCGTTCCTCGGCCAGTGGGTGCTCGACGCGAAAGCACTCGACGCCGCGGGTTCAGACCCGACGATGCTCGACCTGCTCCGCTGGCACGGCGCCGAAGAGGTCGAGCACCGGTCCGTGGCCTTCGACCTGTTCTGCCACCTCGACGGCCGCTACTCGCGCCGCGTGCGCAGCATGGTCGTGGTCACGCCGGTGCTGGCGTGGATCTTCGTGCGGGGCACCAAGTTCCTCATGCGCAACGACCCGACGCGGCCGGGACGGGCGTCCTGGCGCGCGTACTTCAAGGCCGCGAGACTCGGCATCTCGCCCTCGCCACGCGAGCTGCTGCGCGAGATCCGGCCGTACTTCCGGCGCTCGTACCACCCGACGGAGACCGGCAACACCGACCAGGCCGTGGCCTACCTGGCGAGCTCACCCGCGGCCCGGGCGGCCGACACGCCGCAGTGATCCCCGACTTCCCGCCGCGCCTCGACGGCACGGGCCGCCGCGACCGGCTGATGTCCACTTTGGTCGGCGTCGGCGCGGCCTACCGGCGGCTCGCCCGGTACTCGGGCCGGCGCCGGCCGCCGGCGCCCGTGGTGGACCGCACCATTCCACTCGTCGTCGAGACCGTGCGTGCCGAGGCCGACGAAGTGGTGTCGTTGCGGCTCGCCTCGGGCGCCCGGTTGCCGAGCTGGCGGCCGGGCGCGCACGTCGACCTGCTGCTGCCGTCCGGGCTCGTGCGCCAGTACTCGCTGTGCGGCAACCCGGGCGACCTCTCGCACTACCGCGTGGCCGTGCGCCGGGTCGGCGCGGCGTCGGGCGAGGTGCACGAACTGCGGCCGGGAACGAAGGTCGCGGTGAAGGGGCCGCGCAACGCGTTCCCGTTCGTGGCGGCCGACTCGTACTTGTTAATCGCCGGCGGCATCGGCATCACACCGATCCTGCCGATGGTCCGCGCCGCGGCCGCGCGGGGCGCCGAGTGGCAGCTCGTCTACACGGGACGCACGCGAGCGTCGATGCCGTTCCTGGAAGAACTTTCGCGTTTCCCCGAGGAGCGCGTGTGGCTCCGCCCCGACACGGAGTACGGCGTGCCCGCCTCGGGTGCCGAACTGCTGGAGGGCATCCCGGAGGGTGCCTCGGTGTACTGCTGCGGGCCCGCGCCGATGATCACGGGTGTTCGCGTGGATCTCGGCCTCACTGGCGCGAACGCGATCTACTTCGAACGGTTCTCCACCCCACCGATCGTCGGCGGCGAGCCGTACTCGGTGGTCTTGCGCCGAAGCGGGCGCGCGCTCGCCGTGCCGGCTGACCGGTCCACTCTCGACGTGGTGCGGGAAGTGCTGCCTGACGTGCCGTTTTCCTGCCGCCAGGGCTTCTGCGGCACGTGTGCCGTGGCGACGCCGGACGGCGGGTCGGTGCGGATCTGCGTGGACCGCGGACCCGCCGTCCTGGAGCTGTGAGGTGCTACGCCTGCGGCACCCAAGCGCCGAGCACCGGCTTGTACTCGCGCACCGAGCGGTCGGCGACCACGCCTTCGAGCTGGTACGGGTCCTTGCCGATCAGCTCCTCGAGCGCCGCCTCGTCCTCAGCCTTCCACAGGACCAGACCACCGGAGCCGTCGGCGAGCGGTCCCGCGACGGCGACGCGGCCGTCGGCGGCGTGCTGGCTCAGCCACTCACGGTGACGTGGCCGGACGTCGGCCACCTTCTCCTGCACATAACGGATTTCGACCAGGTACCAGGCCATGTGGATCTCCCGCGTGGATGCGTTGGTGACGCTCCCGACGCTACCGGGCAATACCGTGGGGTCCCAGCATCCGACCAGTGGCGGGACGCGGATCACCCGATACGCTAGGGCTGCGCCAGAGGGGCACCACAGGGGTCGAGAACAGGCAGGCAGGGGTACATGCTGGAGGGCAACGCGGAACGCAGTGTCGAGGCGACCCTCGGCCATCTGCGGACCATGGACGGGCCAGTGCCGCCGCAGCAGCCGGCCGCGCCGCTGACCCTGGAGGACCTGTACCGCCAGCACCGGATGCGGCTCGTCCGGCTGGCGATCCTGCTGGTCGACGAACCGGCGACGGCCGAAGACGTGGTGCAGGAGGCCTTCACCGGTCTGCACCGCAACTGGGGCCGGCTGCGCGACGCGGCCGCTGCCGTCGGATACCTGCGCACGGCCGTGGTCAACGGCTCACGCAGCGTGCTGCGCCGGCGCAAGACCGCCCGTGAATACGTGCCCCCGCACGCCGTCAACGCGCGCTCGGCCGAAAGCCTCGCGATGCTCTCCAGCGAGCACCAAGCCGTGGTCAGCGCGCTTTCGAAGCTGCCGCCGCGCCAGCGCGAGGTGCTCGTGCTCAGGTACTACGGGGGCCTGAGCGAGGCCGAGATCTCCGAGGCCGCGGGCATCTCGAAGGGTACGGTGAAATCGACCGCCAGCCGGGCGCTGGAGGCCCTGCAGAAGGCGATGCAGACCCCACAGTGACCCGGGTGGACCAATCTCGATCACCGAGTTGCGTAGCCATGTCTGGTCCAGACCAATATATGCTGGAGGGCGTGAAGCACGCCGGAGACTTCGTCATCACGGGCGGCCGGGTCGTCGCCCCGGACCGCGTACTCGACGACGGCTGGCTCGCCGTCTCCGACGGGCGCATCGCCGCGGTCGGCACGGGGACGCCGCCGGGCGGCCCCGAGACCGAGGTCGTCGACGTCGGCGGCGCGCTCGTGGTGCCCGGGTTCGTCGACACCCACTGCCACGGCGGTGGCGGCGCGTCGTTCTCCACACTGGACCCCGACGAGATCCTCACGGCCGTGCGCGCGCACCGGCGCCACGGCACCACGACCACGCTCGCGAGCCTGGTCTCGGACCCGATCGACCTGCTGACTGAGCAGATCGCGGCGCTGCGCGAGCTCGTGCAGGAAGGCGAGCTCGCCGGCATCCACCTCGAAGGCCCGTTCATCTCCCGCGCCCGCTGCGGCGCGCACGATCCGGACACACTGCGTGAACCGGACACCGGCACCGTCGAGAAGCTGCTGCGCGCGGGCGCCGGCGCGATCCGCATGGTCACGCTCGCCCCGGAGCTCAACGGCGGCGTGAAGGCCGTGCGCCAGCTCGCCGAATCCGGCGTGACGGCCGCGATCGGGCACACCGACGGCCTCGCCGAGCAGCTCGTGCCGGCCATCGACGCGGGCGCCACGGTGGCGACGCACCTGTTCAACGGCATGCGCCCCCTGCACCACCGCGAACCCGGCCCGGTCGGCGTGCTGCTCGACGACGAGCGCGTGACCGTCGAGCTCATCTGCGACCTCGTGCACCTGCACCCGACCGTGGTCCGCTTGGCTGCTTCGCATGCGGGCCGCGGCCGCACCGTGCTCATCACCGACGCCATGTCGGCCACCGACGCCGCCGACGGGCGCTACGTCCTGGGCCGCCTCGAGGTCGACGTGCACGACGGCGTGGCCACGCTCGACAACGGCTCCCTGGCCGGCAGCACGTTGACGATGGACAACGCCTTCCGCAACTTGGTGAAGGGTGCCAAACTCGGTGTGCTCGACGCCGTCCGGGCAACCTCCGGCCGGCCCGCCGAGCTGCTGGGCATCGCCGACCGCACGGGCTCGCTGCGGCCGGGCCTCGCCGCGGACGTCGTGGTGCTGGACGACGACCTGCGGCCGGTCCGGGTGCTGCGCCGGGGCGAGTGGGTCGCCGAGGTCGGCCGGGCTACCTTGAGCACGTAACGCTTCCGCGGGGAATCGGAGAGGGATGAGCGAGCCAACAGACCCGGAACGCCTCCTGGCCGACGCCCTGCGCGCCCAGGCCGTCTTCGCCCCGCACACCAGCCCGTCGACTCCGGACTCGACGGGTGGTGCCGGCTCCACCGGTCCCACCGCCGGCGCGACGGGTCCGACGGAAGAACTGCCGCCACGCTACGGCCTGCTGTCGGGCGCGGGCGCGGACTCCCTGGCCCGCGAACGCGCAGCTCTGGACGCGGCCTCGGGCTTGCGGACGACCCCGGTCGCCGGGGCCCGGCCGGGGTCGGGCCCTGCCCCCGGCGCTCCGGACCCCGCGACGGTCCGCCAGGCCGTCCCCGGACCGGCGCCGTTGCCAGTGCATTGGGTGCTGCTGCTCGCTCTGCTGCTGGGCTTGGCGGCGGGTTCGGTCATCGGCCTGCTCACGCTGGTCTGAGTGGTCTGGCTGTTCTGAGTGGTCTGGCTGGTCGGGATTGGCTGGCTGCGCTGACGGTCTGGGTGGCCTCCCCGCCGGACACAGCCCCCACCGGACACAGCCCCCACCGGACACAGCCCCCACCGGACACAGCCCCCACCGGACACAGCCCCCACCGGACACAGCCCCCACCGGACACAGCCCCCACC
>NZ_JBSGDT010000001.1:212507-229348 GCF_053602515.1 Amycolatopsis sp. NPDC004368
CACCCTCCCTGAGGGGGGCGTCCCCAAGTCCATTCTACCGGCCCCCACCGACAAAACCGGCGAAAAGGCCAGGTCAGGGCTCAGTTGTCCACAACTCGCCCCACCCTGTGGACAACTGCCGAAAGACCGTGCGAATCCGCCGCACGAGTGGGCAATCCAGCCTCGCGAAGCGCCGCGCGACCAGTTTCGCGAACCACCTCACGAACCGCCTCGCAGCGCAGCCTTACGCCCCCGCCTCGCGAACCACCTCGCGGCCCAGCCTTACGCGCCGTCCCGCGAACCACCGCGCGACCAGCCTCGCGCCGCCCCGCGAAAGCCTCACGAACCCCAGCGCCACCGGCCCCACGAACCGCCGCACGAACCAACTCGCGACCAGCCGCACGAACCTGCCGCACGAACTCCATCACCAAGAAACCCACCAGCACCGCCGCCACCCCGGCCCCACAATTCCGGAAAACCCCCGCTACCTGCGACGGTTCTCCCGGTGAAGGCACTCAGCGTCACCCTGTACCGTTTTCGGTGTGATTCTCGCCCAGAGCACAGTGTCGACCATGTCCATCCTGCCGGCGTGGCTGGACCCGGAGCAGCTGCTGTCCGGCCTGACCGTGCCGGTCATCGCGGTGCTCTGCCTGATCATCTTCATCGAGAGCAGCATCTTCCCGGTGCTGCCGGGTGACTCGTTGCTGTTCACGGCGGGCCTGTTCATCGCCAACGGCACCCTGCAGGCACCCCTGTGGGTCGTCTGCGTGCTGGTCACGGCAGCCGCGCTGCTCGGCAACGTCTGCGGCTACTACATCGGCTACTTCGTCGGCCCGAAGCTGTTCAACCGGCCCGACTCGAAGTTCTTCAAGAAGGAGTACGTCGACAAGACGCACGCCTTCCTCGACCACCACGGGCCCAAGGCGGTCGTCCTCGCGAGGTTCGTGCCGTTCGTGCGCACGTTCATCACCTGGATCGCCGGAATCGGCCGCATGGACCCGAAGCGGTATTTCACCTACACCGTCATCGGCGGCGTCCTCTGGGCCGCCGGCATCACGGTGCTGGGCTCGCTGCTGGGCAACATCGGCTTCATCCGCGACAACGTCGACGCCATCTTCGTGGTCATCGTCCTCGTCTCCGTGGTGCCGATCCTGCTCGAGTACCTCAAGAGCCGCCGCGAGAAGAAGGCCCACGCGGAGGCCGACACCGAGGTCACGCAGCAGATCCCACGCGTGCGGGACTAACGCACTAGACGGAGAACATCGACCCGGGGTTGAACACGTTCTCCGGGTCGAGCGCCCGCTTGATCTGCCGGTGCACCCGCATGCCGACGGGCCCGATCTCGCGCTCCAGCCAGTCGCGCTTGATCTTGCCGACCCCGTGCTCGCCGGTCACCGTGCCGCCGAGTGACAGGCCCACCTCGAGGATGTCGTCGAACGCCTGGCGCGCGCGGGCGAACTCGTCGGGATCGTCGGGCGCGTAGACGATCGTCGGGTGCATGTTGCCGTCGCCGGCGTGGCCGACCACGGCGATCTTCAGGCCCATGTCCTCGCTCACGCGCTCGCAGCCGCGGATCAGCTCGGCGATGCGGGTGCGCGGCACGGAGACGTCGTCGGTGAGCCAGATGCCGTAGGTCTCCAGCGCGGTCAGGACCACGCGCCGGGCCTGCAGCAGCATCTTGCCCTCTTCGAGGTCGTCGGTGGCGTAGACCAGGTCGGCGCCGCAGTCGGCGCAGATCTGCTCCAGCACGGCCAGCTCGCGCATCGCGGCCTCGCCGCCGACGTCCGACTGCGCCAGCAGCAGCGCCTGGCAGTCGGAGCCCGCGCCGAGGTCGGTCTTGAGGTAGGTCTCCGCCGCCTTGATCGACGCGGCGTCCATGATCTCCAGCAGCGACGGCACGAGACCCTCGCGCACGACCCGCGCCACGGCCTCACCCGCGGCTTCCGTCGTGGTGAAGCCGGCCACCAAAGTCGCGGGCGCCTGCGGCAGCGGGCGCAACGCCACCGTGGCCTGGGTGATCACGCCGAGCGTGCCCTCGCTGCCGATGAACAGCTTCGTGAGGTCGTAGCCCGCCACACCCTTCACGGTGCGACGCCCGGTCTTGAGCAGTGACCCGTCGGCCAGCACGACCTCCAGGCCGAGCACGGAATCGGTGGTCACGCCGTACTTCACGCAGCACAGGCCGCCGGCGTTGGTGGAGAGGTTGCCGCCGATCGTGCACCAGTCGTAGCTCGACGGGTCGGGCGGGTAGAAGAGCCCGTGCTTCTCCACGGCGGTGCGGAAGTCGAGGTTGACGACACCGGGCTGCACCACGGCGAGCCGGTTGCCGGGATCGATCTCGAGGACCTCGTCGAGCTTGGTCAGGACCAGCACCACGCAGCCGTCGATGGCGTTGGCCGCGCCGGACAGGCCGCTGCCCGCCCCGCGCGGCACCACCGGCACCTTCGCCTCGGCGCACGCCTTGACCACGGCCTGCACACCCGCGGTGTCCGCCGGCAGCACCACGGCCAGCGGTTTCCCGGACGGGGCGAGCGGCATCATGTCGCGCGAGTAGCTCGCGGTCACGTCGGCATCGGTGAGCACGGCCTCCTTGCCGAGCTCGTCGCGGAGTCGCTGCAGGAGGGCGTCAGTGCTCATGGGTTCATCGTAAACACAAATATCTCCGCAGTGCGGAATATAATTTCCGGAATTCAACCGGACGGAGGCTTGCTCAGCGCGCGATCCCGTAGACCCGGTCGACGTTGATCGTCAGCACCAGCCGCTGGTCGGCCACCATCGCCGCGCGGTACTCGGCCCAGTCGGGATGCTCGCCGGCGATCTTGCGGTACAGCTCCACGAGCGCGTCGACGGTCGCGTCGTCGGGCGCCGCGGCCACCGGCGTGAGCACGGCCTCACCCTCGGCCACCGCGTACGACCAGCCGTTCTCGCTGCCCACGTGGTAGCTCACGCGCGGGTCGCGGCGCATGTTCTTCGTCTTCGCCCGCGTCTCGGTGATCGAGACGAGGATCTTGCGCCCGGCGGCGTCGAAGTGGTGGCTCACGGTGGACAGCTGAGGCCGGCCGTCGCGCTTGAGCGTGGCGAGCACCCCGGTGGGCCGGGAGCCGATGAGGTCGTACAGCGGTGTGTCGTCGGTCATACCCCTAACCAACCCGTCACGCTCCGCCTTGTTCCCCCGTCATCACGAAGAGCGCTGACCTGGGCCGACGGAGTCGGGAGAAAACGGACGAACACCCTCCGGTGAATATCTGCTTGCATGCAACAACTAAAGTGTGATGCGACACAACCGAGGTCCGGAAACTTGCGCGAAGCACGGATCAGGCACACTCTTGCTTAAGGCAACTAGTTGCAGCCGCCAAACAACGGTTCGTTTCACCGCGAGAAAGATCGACCGAATGGCACCGAACAGCGCCGCCACCCGGCCCAAGGACGAGCTCGACCTGGCCGACCAGCTCGGCCACGAGCTGGTCCGTTTCATGCGCCTGATCACCAAGGCGAAAACACAGGTCGCCAAGCAAGGTCCGGATGGCATCGAGCGGGCCGCGTACGCGATCCTCTTCTGCCTCATCCACGAGGGGCCGCAGCGCACCAGCAAGCTCGCCGAGTTCCTGCACTCCGAGATCTCCACCATCAGCAGGCAGTCGAGCGCGCTCGTGCAGCACGGTCTGGTGGAACGTCAAGCCGACCCCGAAGACGGCCGCGCGTGCCTGCTCGCGCCGACGACCGAGGGCCTGCGGGTCTTCGACGAGAACCGCAAGCAGCGCAACCTCTGGCTCGCCGACGTGCTCGGCGACTGGACCCAGGAGGATCGCGAAACCCTCAACGAGCTGTTCGGGCGGCTCAACACCGGTATCGAGAACAACTTTCCAGACATGACCGACGCCGTGCCGGCGCAGTCGGTGCACGCCAAGGGGGCCTAGAACCACATGAGCACCACCGTCGAGAAACAACCTCAGCAACGGGGGGGTGCACCCGTCATCGACGCGAACGGTGTGCCGCGGCTGAGCCACCGCCAGATCGTCACGATCCTGAGCGGCCTGATGTGCGGCATGTTCCTCGCCGCGCTGGACCAGACGATCGTGGGTACCTCGATCGTCAAGATCGCCAACGACCTGCACGGCTTCGACCTGCAGGCGTGGGCCACCACTGCGTACCTGATCACGTCGACGATCGTCACGCCGATCTACGGCAAGCTGTCGGACATCTACGGCCGCAAGCCGTTCTACCTCGCCGCGATCTCCATCTTCGTCGCCGGTTCGCTGGCTTCGACGTTCTCGCAGTCGATGTACGAGCTCGCCGCGTTCCGCGCGGTGCAGGGCCTCGGCGCCGGCGGTCTGATGTCGCTGGCCATGACCATCATCGGTGACGTGGTGCCGCCGCGCGAACGCCCGCGGTACCAGGGTTACATCCTCGCCGTCTTCGGTCTGTCCACTGTGCTCGGTCCGGTGCTCGGCGGCTTCTTCGCCGGCTTCGACACGCTCGGCGGCATCTCCGGCTGGCGCTGGGTCTTCCTCATCAACGTGCCGATCGGCATCATCGCGCTCTTCGTGGTCGCGAAGGTGCTGAACGTGCCGCACGTGCCGCAGAAGCACAAGATCGACTGGTGGGGCGCGCTTTCCCTCGTGGTCGCGGTGGTGCCGTTCCTGATCGTCGCGGAACAGGGCCAGACCTGGGGCTGGGGCGACGGCAAGGCGATCCTCTGCTACGCCATCGGCGCGGTCGGCATCGTCTCGTTCATCGTGATCGAGAAGGTGATGAAGGACGCCGCACTGATTCCGTTGCGGCTGTTCAAGAACTCGACGTTCACCGTCGCGATCATCGGTGGCATCATCGTCGGTGTCGCCATGTTCGGCGCGATCACGATGATCCCGCAGTTCATGCAGGTGGTTCAGGGCTACACGCCCACCGAGTCGGGTCTGCTGATGCTGCCGCTCATGGGCGGTCTGATGCTGAGCTCGATCGGCTCCGGCCGGATCATGTCGAAGACCGGGCGCTACAAGGTGTTCCCGATCGTCGGCACCCTGCTCATCGCCGGTGGCGCGTTCTTCTTCGCGCAGGTCCACTACGACTCGCCGCTGTGGCACCCGCTGGTCGCCGCGGCCATCATCGGCCTCGGCCTCGGCCAGTGCATGCAGACGTTGGTCATCGCCGTGCAGAACGCCGGCCCGCGCAGCGACATGGGCGCCTCCACGGCGGCGGCCACGTTCTTCCGCCAGATCGGTGGTACAGCCGGTGTCGCGGTGTTCCTGACGATTCTGTTCAACGTGCTGCCGGGCAACATCACCAAGGCGTTCGGCGGCAACCCGCCGGCCGGTGCGGGCAGCCAGCTGGCCGACCTGCAGACCAACACCAGCGTGATCCAGACCCTACCCCCGGCGTTGAAGACGCCGATCCTGATCGGCTTCACCGAGTCGATCACCACGGTCTTCTGGGTGGCGGGCGCGGTCGCGCTGCTGGCGACCATCGTGCTGTGCTTCCTCAAGGAGATCCCACTGGCCGGCATGAACCCGGCCGCGGCGGCGGTGGAAGGCGGCGAGGCGCTGCTCGAGGAGGACACCCAGCCGGCGGACGTCGTCGACGAGGTGGCCAAGCCGGGCTCGCTGTTCGAGGAACAGCCGCGAGAACCCGTTCTCGTCGGCGCAGGCGGAAGGCACTCGATGAACGGCAACGGCCACGGCGACCCGCAGGCGATTTCGGGCTCGCTGCCCATGCCCATCACCAACTCGGCCGCAGGGGCGAGCCTCGACGTGCCGCTCGGCGCGGGCGGTCCGCCGGTGACCGGGCACGTGCGCCGGCAGGACGGCAGCCACGTGGCCGCCGCCGCGCTGACGCTGATCGACCAGCAGGGCCGCCAGGTCGCGCGGGCGACGGGCAACGGCGACGGCAGCTACTCCGTGCCGACGCAGGGCTCGGGCACGTACGTGCTCATCGTGGCCGCGCCCGGCCACCAGCCGCAGGCCTCCAGCGTGGTGGTCGGCGGCGGGCCGGCGAAGCTCGACGTGACGCTCACCGGCTCGGGCGAGCTCACCGGTGTCGTGCGGTCCGTGGGAATCGGTTCCCCGCTGGCCAACGCCACCGTGACGCTCACGGACTCGCGCGGTGAGGTCAACGGCGCGTTCATCACCGCCGACGACGGCGTCTACACCTTCAGCGGTGTCGGGGCCGGGCAGTACACGCTGGTCGCGAGCGGCCCGCACTACCGCCCGGTGGCGGTCACCCTGACCGTGCCCGACAGCGGCGTGCTGCGCCACGACGTCGAGCTGGCCGGTGCCGTGCTGATGCAGGGCGTGGCACGCACCGAGGGCGACCGGATCGTGCCGGACGCGCGGATCACGGTCCTCGACGCGAACGGCAACGTCGCGGCGGTGGCACGCACGGACAGTGAAGGCCGGTACGTGGTCAGCGACCTGCCGGTGGGTGCTTACACGGTGGTGGCGAGCGGCTACCCGCCCGCCACCAGCCAGGTGACGCTCAGCGACGGCGAAGCCGAGCACGACGTGCGCCTGAGCTACGACCAGGCGCTCGACGAGCTGGTCGACCGCTCATGAGCGCGGGCCTGCGAGGACAGCTGCGAGCCAATGGCGGCTGGCCGGTCGAGAACGCCGTGCTCACGGTGACCGACCTCAACGGCCGGCAGGTTGCTCGTCAGATCACGGACGCGAAGGGGGCAGTGGCCACCGACCCGCTGCCCCCGGGCGTCTACACCGCCGTCATCACGGCGCCGGGCTACACGCCCACCGCCCGCACGGTGCAGATCGGCTCCGACGGCGCCGGGCTCCTGGGCGACATCGCCCTGGCGCCGGTGGCCGAGGCCGTGGAGCTGCCGCCGGCCGGGCCGTGGACGATCGACCCGGTGCACTCGTCGGTGGTCGCGACCGCGCGGCACATGGGCATCGCGAGCATCAAGGTCCGGTTCCCCGACGTCGGCGGGCGCATCGACATCGCGCGCCCGGTGGAGCGCTCGAAGGTGCACGCCGAGATCAAGGCGGGCAGCATCGAGACCGGCATCAAGATGCGCGACGACCACCTGCGTTCGGCCGAGTTCCTCGACGTGGAGGCGTACCCGCTCATCACGTTCGAGAGCACGGGGCTTTCGCAGCGCGGCACGGACACCTGGGTGCTGCTGGGCGAGCTCACCCTGCACGGCGAACACCGCCAGGTCGAGCTCGACCTGCGCTACCAGGGCCACGGCCCGGACCCGTGGGGCGGCGTGCGCGCCGCGTTCCACGCCGAAACGCAGTTGCACCGCAACGACTTCGCGATCAACTACAGCGCGATGGTCCGCGCGGGCGTCGCCGCGATCGGCACCACGGTGAAGATCGAACTGGACATCGAAGCGGTGCAAGGCGAGTCCCTGCCCCAGTTCTGATGTTCCGATCGAATCGGGCCGCCCGGGAACTGTCCCGGGCGGCCCGTTCGTTTGAGCCATGGGTGAACGCGCAGTTCATTCCAGGAATACCGAAAGTGACCGGAAGGCTGGATTCGATGGTTCCTTCTTTCCGGCGATCGTGGCCACGTAGGCTCTTCGCGTGAACCCCGCAAGCATCGAGGCCGCCGGAGTCGGCGTGAGCTGGCTTGACACCGCCGGCCCGCTGCTCGTCTGGGTGATCGTGCTTTCTTTCGTCTTCGTGGAATGCGCGCTCATCGTCGGCCTTTTCCTGCCGGGCGACTCCCTGCTGTTCGGCGCGGGCGTGGTCCTCGCCCAGCACGGCTCCGACACCAACGCGTGGCTCCTCTCGGGCGCCGCGCTCGTGGTGGCCGTCGGCGGCAACCAGGTGGGCTACTACATCGGCCGCAGCACGGGCACCCGCTTCATCGCCCGCCGCGGCGGCAAGGTGCTCAACCGCCACAACCTCGACCGCGCCCAGCGCTTCCTGGACCGCAAGGGCTTCTTCGCGATCGTCGCCGCGCGCTGGATCCCGTGGATCCGCACGCTGGCCCCGCTCATCGCGGGCGCCGCCCGGATGGATCCCCGGCGGTTCCTGGCCGCGACCAGCCTGGGTGGGCTGCTGTGGGTGCCCACGCTGGTCCTGCTGGGCTACTACGGCGCCGGCCTGCTCGACGCCCTGCCCTGGCTCAAGACTGCGGCCCTGTGGGTCTCGGTGGCGTTCTTCGTGCTGGGGACGGGCTACGGGGTGCTCCGCTACCGCCAGGAGATGCGGCGGCCGGTGGATGAACCGGATGACGCCCGCGCTTGATCCTTGCTCGTACCTCACGTGGCTTGCGCCTGCGTACGTTCGGGCGCACGAGGCGGAGCAGGCGGCGGCTACTCTGCGCCGGGCGCACGAACTCGCCGACTGCGTCTCATCCAGCCGCCCCGCGGCCCGTATCGGCGTTGTCGCGAAGCAACTGCAGCGCCATCGCGACGTGGCGGAGGTTGCCGAGGTGCTCGCTCTGGTCGGAGCCTGACTCACCCCTCGCGGGCTGTCGAAGCCTCCAGCCACCGCAGGTAGTCCGCCGATCCCCGCGCCAGCTCGATGGCGGTCACCTCCGGCTTGGCCCAGGGGTGCTCGGCGACGACATGTGCTTCCAGCTCGTCGTAGCGCACACTGGTCGTCTTGAAGGTGACAACCCATTCTTCGCCTTCGCCGGCCTCGCCGAGGTGCCAGAAGTACGAGGTGACCGGGCCGCGAACCTGCGACGTGGCCGCCAGGCGCTGCGCGACACCGGTCGACGCGATCCGGGCGGCGGAGTCGCGGTCGGGGGTGGTCGTCGTGACGATCAGGTGGTCAGCCATGCGGCCACCGTAGCTACAGCTCCGGATCCGACCAGATCTCCAGCTGAATCCCATCCGGATCCCGGAACACGATCACCGACGAGCCCTCGAACGTCCGCGACTCCCGCGGCGGCCGGTACGACACCCCGTACTCCGAGAGCCGCTCCTCCCACTCGCAGAGTTCGGCCTTGGACGTCACGGAGAACGCGACGTGATCCAGCCCCGTGCGGCGTTCGTCGAAGCAGCGGCGGTCGGTGTCCGGGTGCTGGACCAGGACGACGGAGAACCCGTCGCCCGCGGACTTCAGCACCACCTTGTGGACCCCGGTTTCGGGGTCTTCGCGGCGGTGGCTCTCCTCGAGGTCGAGCACCCGCGCGTACCACGGGACGCTTCGTTCCACATCGGTCACGGTGAGCGCCAGATGGTGCACAGACGTGAGCTTGGGCATGACTTTCGCGGCCGTCCTTTCCGACCCCCGGCTGCGCACTCGGTGCGTTTGCGACGCGGGGCGCTTGTCACCCACCCCGTGAACCGGCGCCGCCGCGACCCCGGTCGTCCAACTGCCCCGGAGGCTCCACCAGAGTGACACAGCTGCCCCGATCGGACGGACGAGTTCACCGACTTCCGCCACGAATCGTGATCTCCCCGTCGCCCGGCGTCCCACAAGACGGGATGACGCGAACACGCGTAGCGCCCCCTGTGGAACGCCGAAACCGGTGAAGACCACATGGTGGGACGCGATTTACCGGCCGCCACCGACCTCCAGGACCGCGCCGACTGTGAAGGACGACGCAGGTGACAGGAGCCACAACACGGCTTCGGCGATCTCGTCCGGTTCGCCCGGTCGGCCGAGCGGAATCGCGGGCGCCAGGCGCGTCAAGCGATCAGGCAGCCCGGCCGCCGCGTGTAGGCCAGTGTTCACCAAGCCCGGCGCGACGGCGTTGACGCGGACGCCCTCGGCCGCCACTTCCTGCGCGAGCCCGTAGGTCAATGTGTTCACCGCGGCCTTGGTCGCCGCGTAGTGCACCCACTCGCCGGCCGCACCGGTGCGCGCGGCGGTGGACGAGACGTTGACGATGGCGCCACCGGGCCCGCCGTACCGCGTCGAGAGGCGCCGCACGGCCTCGCGGCAGCACAGGAACACCCCGCCGACGTTCACCTCCAGCACGCGCCGCACGGTGGCCGCGCTCTGCTCGTCGAGGCGGCCGGGGGTGGGGCCGACGATGGCCGCGTTGTTGACGACGCCGACGAGCGAGCCCATCTCCCCGGCGGTGCCGAAGAGCTTGCTGACCTGCTGTTCGTCGGCGACGTCGGCGCGCACCGCCAGCGCCTTGCGCCCACAAGCGCGAACCTGCGAAACGACCTCGGCCGCCGGTTCCGAGTCGCCGGAGTAGTTGACCACCACGTCGTAACCCCGCTGGGCGGCGAGCACGCAGATCGCTGCGCCGATGCCACGGCTGCCGCCCGTGACGACGAGAACTCCGCTCACAGGGCGAAGTTCACGAGCGGCAGGTTCTCGAGCACGAGGTCGGCTCGGTCGCGCGTGCTCGTGATGAGGTCGGCGTTGCGCTGGTCCGAGCCGAGCGCGCGCTGCCGCGCCTCGACCAGTGACCGGCCGTAACGACGGTGGCGTGAAACCAGCCGTTCGATCCGCTCGGGCTCGTCGGGGGCGAGGAACCAGGCCTCGGTGAGGTACTGGCGCACGCCGCTCCACGGGTCGTCGGGCAGCAGCAGGTAGTTGCCCTCCGTGATCACCAGCTGCACCTCGGGCGCCACCGCGACGGCACCCGCGATGGGCTCCTCGATCTCGCGGCGGAAGTCCGGCGCGTACACGGTTTCCTTGCCCTTCGCGAGCCGCCGGATGAGGTGGACGTAGCCCGCGGCGTCGAACGTGTCGGGCGCGCCCTTGCGCTCCACCCGCCCGAGCCGGCGCAGCTCGACCTGCGCGAGGTGGAAACCGTCCATGCCGACGACGGCCGCGCGGGAACCCATCGCGTTGGCGATCGCCCAGGCCAGCGTGGTCTTGCCCGACGCGGGCGCGCCGATGATGCCGAGCACGCTGCGCTGCCGCGGCTTGGCGAGCCCTTCGGCCCGCGCCAGGAGGTCTTCGAACGCCGTCATCGCACTCCTTCTCCCAACTTCGAGATCGCCGCCGTCCAAGACCGCGGCCCCACGTGGCGGACGCGCTCGGCGGCCACCGCGTTCGCGTGCCGGATCCACCCGGCCACCGAGCTTCCACCGGCCGCGACAGCGTGCGCGAGCGCACCGTGCCACACGTCGCCGGCCCCCAGTGTGTCCCGCGCCTCGACATCGTTGGCAGGCACCCGGCCAGAGTCTTCCGCAGTGCTCCAGCGCACCGGATCCGGGCCCGCGGTCCGGATCACGACGGGCACTCCCCGCTCACGCAGTTGCGGGCCCGGCGCGGCGAAGTGCGCGGAGCACGCGGCGACCTCGACCAGCGGCAACAGCTCGTCGAGCACCGGTTTCCAGCTGCCGGCGTCGAGCACCACGGGCACGCCCAGTGACCGGGCCGCTCGTGCGACGGCCAGCGCGAGCTCCGGGTGGTGACCGTCGACGAGCACCGCGCCCGCGCCCCGCACCAACTCGCCCGGGTCCGGGACCGCTACGGAAACGGCAGCTGCGTTGCGCGAGACGACCGTTCGCTCCCCGTCGGAGTCGCGCACGACCACGGCGCTCACCGGCGGCGAGTCGGTGCGGTCGGGCGCGAGGTCCACCACGTCGACCCCGCACGCGATCAGGTCGGCGTGCGCGAGCGCCGCCAGCGGGTGCGCGCCGACGACCGTCACGAGCGTCGCTTCGGCGCCGAGCGCGGCCACGGTCACCGCGGCGTTGGTCGCGGGCCCGCCGGCCGCGACGTCCACCCGCAGCGACTGCACCTTCTCGCCCGGCGCCGGGAACTGCGACACGCGTTGCACGACGTCGACGGTGCACAGGCCCGCCAGCAGCACGCGCACGTCAGGTCAGCCCGGCGTGCGTGGCGGCCGCGACCTCCACGACCTCGCCGCCTTCGTCGAGCTGCAGCGCGCCTGTGAGCAGACCGACGACCTGGTTCATCGTGTGCGTCTTGGGCGACACCACGGCCACGCGCTTGCCGAGCCGGTGCACGTGGATCCGGTCGGCGATGTCGAACACGTGCGGCATGTTGTGGCTGATCAGCACCACCGGCAGCCCGCGGTCGCGAATGCGCCCGATCAGCTCCAGCACCTTCGCCGACTCCGCGACGCCGAGCGCGGCCGTCGGTTCGTCCATGATCACGGCTTTCGTGCCGAACGCCGCCGCCCGCGCCACCGCGACGCCTTGGCGCTGGCCGCCCGAGAGCGTCTCCACGAGCTGCGTGATGGACTTGACGTTGATGCCCAGCTCGTCGAGGATCCGTTGCGCCTCCTTGCGCATCTCCCCGGTGTCGAGCTTGCGCGTGAAGCCGCCGAACGGCCCGCGCAGCCGCTTTTCCCGGCCCAGGAACATGTTCGACGCGATGTCCAGCGCCGGAGCCACGGCCAGGTCCTGGTACACGGTCTCGATCCCGTGCCGGCGAGCGTCCAAAGGGGACTTGAAGTGCACGACCGCGCCGTCCACGCGGATCTCGCCCTCGTCGGGCACGAGTGCACCGGACAACGCCTTGATGAGACTGGACTTCCCGGCGCCGTTGTCGCCGACGACGGCGAGCACCTCGCCGGGGTAGAGGTCGAAGTCGGCGCCGTTGATGGCGGTCACGCGGCCGTAGCGCTTCACGAGCCCGCGCGCGGAAAGGGTGGTCTGCCTGCCGTTCTGCTCTGGGGACTGCTCTGTGGCCGTCATGACTGCTGCTGCCTCCGTGCGATCCGGTCGACGACCACGGCGGCGATGAGCAGCGCGCCGGTGGCGAGGTCCTGGTAATTGCCGTCCACGCCCATCTGCGTCAGCCCTGAGCGCAGCACCGCCACGACAAGCGCGCCGAACAACGTGCCGAGCACCGAACCGCGGCCGCCGAAGAGACTCGTGCCGCCCAGGACCACGGCGGTGATCGAGTCGAGGTTGCCGAGCTGGAACTGGTTCGGGTCGGCGTTGGGCGTGCGGCCCAGCGCCTGCCACGCGGCGATGCCGAAGCAGAAACCCGCGACCAGGTACACGGAGATCACCGTGCGGTTGACCTTGATCCCGCTCAACCGCGCGGATTCCGGCGCGTTGCCCACCGCGTAGACGTGCTTGCCCCACGCGGTTTTCGTGAGCGAGTACCAGACGATGAGGAACATGATCAGCGCGAGCGTCATGCCGTAGGTGATCGGGATGCCGCCGAAGAGGTAGCGCTTGGTGCCGAGCCACTGCAGCAGGCCGTCGGTGACCGGCACCGCCTGGCCGCCCGCGATCAGCTTCGCCACGGCGGTGAGCCCGGTGAACGTGCCCAGCGTGATGATGAACGCGGGCAGCTTGATCCGCGTGGCCAGCGTGCCGATGAACAACCCGACGAGCACGGTCAGCGCGATCCCCGCCAGCAGCGCGACGAAGCCGTTGGTGCCGGCCGCGGCGAGTTTCGCCATCACCAGCGTGGCCACGACCATCGACGCCGCGTTGGACAGGTCGATGCCGGCGATGAGGATGATCAACGTCTGGCCGAGCGCGAGCGTGCCGACGACCAGCGACTGTTGGACCACTGTGGACAGGTTGTCGAGGTCGAAGAAAGTGTCGGTGGCCAGGGAGAACACCACGATGGCCACGACCAGCGCCAGCGCGGGACCGACCGCGGGCGCGCGCAGGAGGAACTCGCCGAGCGACTCGCGCTCACGGTTCGCGGTCACCGTCGCGGTGGTCATTTCGTGCCTCCCCAGCAGTTCTGCAGGCCCCAGGTGGTGTTCTGGCTTTCGACGCCCGGCATCGGCTTGTCGGTGATCACGGTCGAGCCGGTGTTCACGAAGCCGCTGGGCTTCTTGCCGGTCTTGGCGTAGTCGACGGCCGCGAGCACGCCCTGCTCGGCCATCTTCTTCGGGAACTGCATCACGGTGGCCGCGTAGAGGCCGTCCTTGACGTTCTGCACGCCTTCGCAGCCGCCGTCGATCGAGCCCATCACGATCTGCCCGGTGAGGCCGCGGGCCTTCAGCGCCGCGTACGCGCCGCGGCCCATGGGTTCGTTCATCGAGTAGACGGCGTTGATGTCGGTGCTGCGCTGCAGGAGGTTCTCCATGCCCTGCTGGGCCTGGCTCTGGTCGCCGCCGGCGTTGGTGTGGCCCTTGATCTGCGGCGAGGTGTCCGTGAGGCCGATGCCCTTGAGGAAACCGCCGTGACGCTGGGTGTCGACGCTGGAGCCGGCGGTCCCGTCGACCATCAGCAGCTTGGGGTCGGTGCCGCCCAGTGCTGCCTTCACATACGCGCCCTGCTGCCGGCCGGCCGCGAAGTTGTCGGTGGCGAAGGTGGCGTCGACGGCGTCGGCCGGCTCGGTGGCGGTGTCGAGGGCGATCACGAGCACCCCCGCGTCACGCGCGTCCTTGATCGCCTTGAGCACGCCCGTCGACGAACTCGGCGTGATCAGGATCGTGTTCACGCCCTGCTGCATGAGGTTTTCGATGGCCCGGACCTGGCCGTCGTTGTCGCCGTCGAACTGGCCGGCGAGCGCGCTGAAGTCGGCGCCGTTGGCCTTGGCGGCGGCGCCGGCCGCGTTGCGCAGCTCGACGAAGTACGGGTTGGTGTCGGTCTTGGTGACGAGCCCGACCTTGGCCTTGCCGCTGCCGGCCGGCGTGGTGCCGCCGCCCCAGTGGCGCTCGACCGTGCAGCCGGTGGTGCCGAGCACGGCGACCAAGGCCAGTGCGGTGAGACTGCGCTGTCTCATGGATGAATACCCTCCTGCGAGGTTGCCGATGGTCGGCAAGGTAGACAGGCTCAGGTCACGTCGCAAGCGTTTGCGCAAACGCTTGCGAGTGGACCTGGTTAAGGACTGACATGCCACAAACCCGCTCCTCCCGGCCCACCCAGCGCGACATCGCGGAGCTGGCCGGGGTGTCGATCACGACGGTTTCCCACGTCGTCAACGGCACGCGCGCCGTCGCGGAGGACACGAAGGCCGCGGTGCTGCGGGCCATCGAGACCACCGGCTACACCGGTGACGCGATCGCTCGTTCCCTGGTCACGGGCGGTACGCGCTCGATCGGCATGGCGGTCTCGCTGGTGGCCAACCCGTACTTCGCGGCGCTGATGCAGGCGATCGAACGAGAGGCCGCGGCCAACGGCTACACCGTGCTGCTCGCCGACACGCACGACGCGGCGGCGACCGAGCGTGACGTGGTGCGGGCCCTGCGGTCCCGTCGCGTCGACGGCCTGCTGGTGACTCCCTCCCCGGGCGACGGTCCCGTGATCGGCGAACTCGTGTCGCTCGACGTGCCGACCGTGCTCATCGACCGGCTCTCGACCCGCACCGACGTGGACCAGGTCGGTGCGGAGAACATCCAGGCGACGTCGGCGCTGACGGCGCACCTGGCGTCGCTCGGGCACCGGCGCATCGGCATGATCTCCGGCGCGCCGGGACTCACGACGAGCGACGAACGCGTGCTCGGCTACCGACTGGGGCTGGGCCGTTCGGGGCTCGCATGGTCGCCCGACCTCGTGGCCTGCGGAAACTCCCACCGCGACGGCGGCGCGCTGGCGGTGAGCACGCTGCTGGCGCTGCCCGAGCCGCCGACCGCGCTGGTGGTGGGCAACGACAGCATGATGGTGGGCGTGCTGCACGAGGCCCGGCGGCGCGGCCTGCGCATCGGCCGTGACCTCCCAGTGGTCGTATACGACGACGTGGAGTGGGCCGACCTCGTCGACCCCCCGCTGACCACGATGGCCCAGCCGATCGAGGAGATCGGGCGACGGGCGGTGCGGCTGCTGCTGGCGCGGCTCGCCGAGCCTTCGCGGCCGGCCGAAACCGTGCGGCTGCCGCCGACGTTGCGCCACCGAGAGTCGTGCGGCTGTTCCGGAGCGGCTTGACCGTTCACTCACACCGGTGATTCTTGGAGTGGATCACCTCGCGCGCATCTCGGCGGAGGCTTGTCAGCGGTTACCGTTGGGTAAGCACGACGACGAGGGCCACGACATGACCGCTCTGGCGCCGGAACTCCCGGTTTGGGACACGCCAGTCACGCACCGGTTCGGTGTTGCCCTGGGCATGCACGCGAACCCGTACACGGGCGATTTGCTGCGCGCGATCCGCGGCGCCGCCGCCCGCGCCGGCTGCGACCTGATGCTCGCCGACACGCGTGATTCGGTGGCCGAGGAGGCCGTCGTGGTGCGGGCCCTGCGGGCCGACCGCGTCGACGGCGTGCTGCTCGTGCCTGCCCCTGGTGACGAAGCCGTGATCAACGGGCTGGTGCGCATGGGCGTGCCCACGGTGCTGGTCGACCGCATCGCCGGGCGCAACGACGTGGACCAGGTGGGGTCCGAGAACATCCAGGCGGTGTCATCGCTGGTCGAGCACCTGGCCGCCCGCCGCCACCGCCGCATCGCGATGATCACCGGCGCCGCCGACTCGGCCGTCAGCGAGGAACGCACCCTGGGGTACCGGTTGGGCCTCGAGCGAGCCGGCCTGCGCCACAACCCCGACCTCGTCGCCTGCGGCATGTCCTCCCCGGGCGGCGCGGCCCGCGCGGCCGCCGCGCTACTGGACGGCTGGCCCTCGCCGTCGGCCATCGTCGTCGCCGGCGAGTCGATGCTCATGGGCGTCCAGTGGGAAGCCCACCGCCGCGGCATCCACATCGGCGCCGAACTCGCGGTCGTCGGCTTCGGCGACATGCCCTGGGCTCGCGCCGTGAGCCCCGCGATCACCACGATGGCCCAGCCGATCTCGGAAATCGGCCGGCGGGCGGTGCAGCTGCTGCTCGCGCGGGTCCAGGAACCGGACCGCCGCCCGGAAGCGGTGCGGTTGGCGCCGCGGTTTCTGCATCGGGGTTCTTGCGGCTGTTAGGGGTTCGAGGTTTTCGGGTTTGGGTTGCGGGGGTTCGGGTTTCTCGCTCTCTGCCGGGTTTACCTCGCTTCCACGGGTTTTGCCTCAGCTCCCATGGGCTTCTGCACAGCCCCGCCGACACAGCCCCGCCGACACAGCCCCGCCGACACAGCCCCGCCGACACAGCCCCGCCGACACAGCCCCGCCGACACAGCCCCGCCGACACAGCCCCGCCGA